>JBBQUA010000004.1:0-58292 GCA_038212905.1 Hyphomicrobiales bacterium | reverse complement strand
GTGGTCCACTCGTGCGCTCACTATGCGCACGACCGCGGGTGCGATCGGCGCCCGGCTTTCCCTGCGCCCTTCTTTCTTGAGAAGGGTGAAACCGATGCAAACCTCGGGCGCATCGCGCCGCGAGAATGCGGACGTGTATCCTCTTGCTGTTTGAAGTTTTGAATCTGAGGAGTGAGCGCACACCGCTCGCACCAACATCGGTGTCATCGCCCGGCCCTTGACCGGGCGACCCAGTATTCCAGAGACGCCAGCGATAGAACCGATAAGCCGCGGCGTACTGGGTCCCCCGCTTTCGCGGAGGACGACAGTTGTGAGTGTGCGAGCTGCCTTGCGATCGGCTGCTACCGCACCACTTCACCCCATTCCGGACAGGCGCGCTGGTCCACCGGCACCAGCCAGGCCTTGTAGTTGCTCTTGTCGATGATCTCGGCCGGCAGCATGATTTTTTCCGGCACCGGCTCTTTCTTGAGATAACGCACCGCGGCGCGGGTGGCGGTGCAGCCGATCTTGAACATGTTGAAATCGACCGAGGCGAGCATCGTGCCGGCCTCGATCTGCTTGATCGCTGGCAGGATGCCGTTGATGCCGATCACGATGGAACTGCGACCCGCTTCCTTCAAGGCTTCGAGCGCGCCGAGCGCCATGCTGTCATTGGCCGAGAGCACGGCGTCGATCTGCGCATGCTCCTTCAGGAATTTCTCCGTCACGCGTTTGGCGTCGGGCTGCTGGTAGTTGCCGACACCGGAGCCGAGAACCTGGATGCCGGGAAACTCGGAGAAGGCGCGTTGATAGCCGCGTACGCGCTCGCGATTGGTCGGCGCTGCCGGCGTGCCCTCGATGACGACGATTTTTCCTTTGCCGCCGAGATGCTCGAACAGATATTTCGCCTCGCGATAGCCAATTTCAAAATCGTCGGCGCCGACAAAGGTGACAAATTGGCCGGGCAGCGGATTGGAAACCAGGATGATCGGAATTTTCGCTGCGTTGAGCTGCTTCACGGAGTCGATCATGGCGACGTCGTCGACCGGGATAAAGATCACGGCGTCCGGCTTGTCTTTCAGGACTTGCTCCACCATCGCCTTCTGCTCATCGACATTATCCGGCTTCTTCGGAACGAGGTGCACGATGCGCGCGCCTGCCGTGCGGGCGATCTGGTCCGCCGCGATGCGGAACGCCTCATAGGCCGGGTTGGTCGAGTTCTTGGTGAATACCGTGATGGTCATCCCGGCCGCTTGGATGTGATTTGCGAACATGACCATCGATCCGCCAATGATTGCAGCCATCAGTCGTCGCATCGTAGCCTCCTCAGGGAATTACAGCCACAAAATCTTCTTGCGGTATTCCAGGTCGGTCAGCAGCGGCGCCGCCGGTCCCTGGTGAAACACCGCGCCGTGCTCCAGCGCGAAGACGCGGTCGGCCAGCGCCAGCACCAGATCGAGATTGTGCTCGACGATCACGATCGAGGTGTGCCGGCGCAACAGGTCGAACACTCCAAACAATTCGAGGATCACGGTCGGCGCCAACCCTTCGAACGGTTCGTCCAGCAGCAGCAGTTTGACGTTGCCCGACATCGCGCGCGCCACCGCCACCATCTGCTGCTCACCGCCGGAGAGATAATCCGCCGCGATATCGAGCCGCTCTTTCAGGCGCGGGAAATATTCGAGAATCTGCTCCTCGCTCCACACCACGCCATGGCTGCCGTCGGTCTTGCGCGCGAGGCGGCCGAGCGAAAGGTTTTCCCGCACTGTCATGCCGGCGAACAGGCCGCGGCCTTGCGGCACGTAGCCGATGCCGGCGCGCGCAATATCCGGCGCGGGGGTGCCGGCGATATCGCGGCCCTCATATTGCATCGTGCCGGACGCCAGCGGCACCAGCCCGGCGATCGTCTTCAACAGCGTGGACTTGCCGGCGCCGTTGCGTCCGAGCAGCGCCACGATCTCGCCCTCGCGCACATCGAGCGTGGCGTCATGCAGAATGTGGCTCTTGCCGTAGAACGTGTTGACGGCTTCGAAGCGCAGCACTTGAGCGGCGCCCTCGCGCGCTTGATCGCTGCGGCTGGGCTCGACCTCGGGAATACCGGTGCCGGTATAGATCTCCTGCACGCGGCGGTCGCTGCGCACCGCGTCTGGCGTGCCGGTCATCAGCACTTCGCCCTGGTTCATCACGGTGACAGCCTGCGAAAAGCCGAGCACGCGATCGATGTCGTGTTCGACGATCAGAACCGGAATGTTGGCGGCCACGTTCTTGATCAGGTTGGACACCCGCTCACGTTCGGCGGCGGCCAGGCCCGCCAGCGGCTCGTCCAGCAGCAGCACTTTTGGTTTGGAACCGAGCGCAATGCCGAGGTCGACCAGCCGCTGTCCACCATAGGACAACTCGCCGCCCCGGATCTCCTCGATACCTTCGAGGCCGAGGAATTTGACGAGTTCGGCGGTCTCGGCGTGCACTTCAGGATAGCTGTCGATATCGCGCCAGATGTTGAAGCGCATGACGCGCTGCGCCTGCAGCGAGAGCCGCAGGTTCTCGTAGATCGTGAGTTCCTTGAACAAGTTAGTGATCTGAAACGACCGCGCCAGTCCGCGGTGGCAGATCAACTCGGACGGCACGCCCTGAATCTCCCGCCCATTGAGCCGGATGGTGCCGTGTTCGACCGGGTAGAGGCCGGAGATCAGGTTGAACAGCGTGGTCTTGCCGGCGCCGTTCGGGCCGATCAGCGCATGGATCTGGCCGGCGCCGACCTCGAGGCTGGCGCCGTGAACGGCGCGGATACCGCCGAAATGCTTGGAGATGCCTTTGACCTCCAGCACGGTGCCCTTAAGGCCCTCCGGTCGCAGGAATTCCGGCAGCGGCAGACCTTCGTAGATCTTGCGCCTGGACATCGCGGCGGATTCTTCCGGCGCGGGCCACCAGCGCCGGCTCAGCGTGGACCAGATGCCGACCAGCCCGCCCGGGGAATACAGCACGAAAGCCACGAAGATCAGTCCGAACCAGAGCAGCCAGTTCGGCGTCCAGATCGAAAACAGCTCACGGAACAGGATGAAGAACAGCGCACCGAGCGCGGGCCCCAGCATGTTGCGCATGCCGCCGATCACGACGATCGCCAGCAGTTCGCCGGAGAACGGAACCGATACCGCTTCCGCCGAAACCAGGTAATTCTGAAACCCGGTCAGCGCACCGGCGAGGCCGGTCACCACGGCCGAGATCACGAACACCCCGAGCTTGTAGCGCTCGACCGGATACCCCTGGAAGGTGGCGCGCAACTGGTTCTCGCGGATCGCCACCAGCACATGGCCGAACGGCGAGCGCACGATGCGGAGCAGCATGTAGAGGACGGCGAGGCCGATCAGCGCCACGACAATGTAGTAGTTCATCGCATTGTCGAGATTGAACGGCCCGATGCTGCCGCGCTTCAGGCCGCCGAGACCGTCCTCGCCGCCGGTGACGTTGCTCCAGCGGAACGCGATCGTATAGCTGAGCGCGGCCAGCGCCAGCGTCAGCAGCGAGAAGTAGACGCCGCGGCGGCGCAGGATAATGACGCCGACGACGGTCGAGGCGACTGCGACAAACACCATCGACAGCAACAGCGGCAGCCAGATATCGCCGTGGAACCAGTTGAGCTGCATCAATCCCGCGGCATAGGCGCCGATGCCGAACCATGTGCCATGTCCGAACGACACCAGCCCGGTGTAACCGACGCAGAGATTGAGCCCCATCGCCGCGACCGCCAGCGCCACCACCATGATCCCGGTGTTGAGCGACAGCCCGAGCGCCTGCAGCCCGAACGGCAGCGCGACCAGCGCCAGAGCGGCAAGTAACAATGGACGGTATCTTGCCAGATGCGAGGCGGTTTTCATTCGAACTTCTCGATACGCTCGCCGAGCAGGCCGCGCGGGCGCACCAGCAGGATCAGGAACATCAGGACGTAGATCGAGGCTTCGCCGGCGGCGGGAACAAAATGGATGGTGATGCCCCTGACGACGCCGACCAGCAGGGCGGCAATGACGACGCCCCAGAAGCTGCCGAGACCGCCGATCACGACAACGACAAAGGCGACGGTGATGATCTCGGCCCCCATCGCCGGATGCACGATGGTGATTGGCGCGAAGAAGGCGCCGCCCATCGCGGCCATGCCGACGCCGAGCATCACGATGGCGGTCATGTAGGGCTGCAGGCGGATGCCGAGGGCGGCAACCATGTCCGGCCGCTGGATGCCGGCGCGCACGACGCGGCCGAACGAGGTCTTGTGCAGCAACAGCCAGATCGCGAGCAGCACCAGCGCGACCACAGCGAGTATGAGCAGGCGGTAACGCGAGAACAGGAAGTCGCCGACGATCACCGAGCCGCGAAGGACCTGAGGGATCGACGCCGACAGCGGGGCCGCGCCCCAGACAATGCGGATGGCTTGCTCGGCGACCATGGCGAGCCCGAACGTCACCAGCAGGCTCAGGATCGGATCGGCGGTATAGAAACGGCGCAGGATGAATCGCTCGAACAGGATGCCCAGCATGCCGACCGCGATCGGCGACAACACCATGGCCGGGCCGAAGCCGAGATATTTGGTGATCTCGACCGAGGCATAGGCGCCGAGCGCGTAAAATGCGCCATGCGCCAGGTTGACCACGCCGCCGACGCTGAAGATCAGCGACAGGCCGAGCGCGATGAGGAGATAATAGCCCCCGAGCACGAGGCCATTCACCACCTGTTCCAGCAAGAACCCGAACTGCATTCTCGATCCCGGAAGACACAAGGTGGCGGCGGTAACGGCCGGCCGACAAGCGCGTCACCCGGCGTGCACCTGATGGGCACGACGCCGGGTGAAACTACGCAACGATTACATCGAGCAGGGGTTCTGCTCTTTGGTGAGAGCGATGGAGTCCAGCGACTCGTTGGCTGCCGGGATCGCTCCGCCGAGCACCAGCATGTCCCACTTGTCCTTGGCCTGGCCCTTGGGCTTGACGGTGAAGGGATAGGCCTCCTGCATCAGCTGATGATCCCACGCCCTGAAATGCGCCTTGCGCGCCTTCAGGATGTCGAACTCGGTTTCCTTCTCGAAATAGGCGATCAGCTTGGTCGTGTCGGTCGACTTGGTCTCGTTCATGGCCTGCGCCATCATCTTCAACGAGATATATTCGATCCAGGCATGGTTCTCCGGCGGCTTGCCGTACTTCTTGGTGAAGTTGGCCACGAAGCTCTTGGAGGCCGGCACCTCCGAAGTGTGGTACCAGACCGTCGGCCAGGTGCCGCTGAGATTGCCGTCGCCGGCCGCCCAGGCGTCGGCGGTGTTGAGGTTGAAGCCGACGATCGGGTAGGGCAGGCCGAATTCGGCATACTGCTTGATCAGGTTGGTGACCTGGTTGCCGGCGAGGTTGGAGCAGACGATGTCCGGCTTGGCCTGGCGGATCTTCAGAAGATACGGGCTGAAGTCGGTGACGTCGGTCGCGACCAACTCGTCGCCGGCGATCTTGCCGCCATTGGCGTCGAAGAAGGATTTGGCGGCGCGGCCGAGATCGTGGCCGAAGATGTAGTCGGCTGTCAGGGTGTAGAACTTCTTGTCCTTCATCATGTTGTCGCGCACCAGCGCCTTGCCGACCGCGTTGACCATGACCGTGGAGGGAATGTCGACGTGGAAGGTGTATTTGTTGCAGTTCTTGCCGCGCAACGCATCAGAGCGGGCGCCGATCTGCATGAACAGCTTCTTGTTGCGTTCGGCGACCTGCATGATGGTGAGCGCGGAGGCGGAATTGATCTCGCCCATCAGCACCGTGACCCCGTCCTGATCCAGCATGCGCTGGGCCTTGGTCGCGGCGGTAGCAGGATTGACCGAATCTTCCGAGGTGACGTCGAGTTGCCGGCCCATGACGCCGCCGGCCTGGTTGATTTCCTCCTCGGCCATGCGAATGCCGAGTTGCGCATAGGCGCCGAGCGCGCCGAGAAAACCGGTCAACGGCGTGAGATGGCCGATCTTGATCTTTTCGGACTGGCCGTAGCTGATCGCCGGAAATCCGATCGCAGCGGCGCCGACGAAGGCGGCGCTCCCTTTCAACAAATTTCGTCGGGTGTAGCGGGTCATCGTTGGTCTCCTCCCAAAGGGCGTTTCCGCGATGTCCCCCTTCATTCCGACGTATGCGAGAATGTGAGAGACGTTTTTCTAATGTTGCATGATATTTTCGGACACAGCGCTCCCTGTCAACGCCAAAAGCGGCGCCGGCTTCGTCGTCAGGAGGATTTTGCGGTGTCTTTGGCGCCAAATTCGGCGGACAGACGATTGGCCGCGGCCCGAATCGTCTTGGCGTGGTTCTGCAGCGCCTGGATGGAAAGCCGCCAGATCGGGCCCGATATCCCAAGCCCGCCAACAGTCTGGCCGGTGAAATCCATCACCGGCACGGCAATGCAGCGCACTTCCGGATTGAACTCGCCGTCGTCGAAGGCGATGCCGCTGTGTTTGATCTCGGCGATCTCTTTCATCAGCGCCGCACTGTCGGTGATCGATTTGTCGGTCGATGGTTTGAGATCGACGCGCTCAAGAAACCGCTTCAACTGTTCGGGACGCAACGAGGCGAGAATAATCTTGCCAAGCGCGGTGCAATGGGCCGGCCGCACCACGCCGACGCGGTCGGTCAATTGAAACGCGCCGGGGCCGCTGGTGCGGGCGATCACCACGACGGCATCGCCCATTCGTACCGCAAAATGGGCACTTTCGCTGGTTTCCCGCGACAGATCCTCGAGCACCGGCGTGGCGACATTCACCATCTCGATTTCGTCGAGCGCGCTGGCCGCCAGCGCAAACAGCGGCCGGCCGATGCGGTAGCGCTTGGAGTCCTTTTCCTGGCGCAGATAGCCCAGCGAGACCATGGTCTTGGCCAGATGGAACGTGGTGGAATTGTGCAGGCCGACCAGCCTGGAGAGGTCGGCCAGCCCTATGCCGTCACGGTGACGCGCCACCTCTTCGAGAATCGCAAAGGCGCGACCGAGCGATTGAATACCGACCCGCTGCCGGTCATCGGCGTCGTCGTCGATATCGGCTTGCGGAGGTTGCACCAGCTTGGCGATCGCGGTCTTGCGCGGCATTGCCTGCTTCTCGGCTTGCTTCTCGTTGGTCTTTGGCTTGGTACGCGGTCCCACGAATCTCACCTCCAGGCGACGATGCCGCACTCTATCAGGCCATCGAAACGACTGAACAGCGCGTCAGCGTTGATCGCAAGCATACCACAATATCAATTGACGTATAGTATTATGGCAAATAGGTTTCGCGCGCCGGACCTTGGTGTCGGAAGCGGCCCCATTTTCTTGGTCCGTTATCGTTGAGCGAGCAGGAGAGTAATGCAATGGCGTCAGGTAATACGCTCAATGGTGCGCAGGTTATCGTCGACTATCTGATCCAGGAAAAAGTTCCGCAGGTGTTCGGCCTGTGCGGCCACGGCAATATCCAGTTCATCGACGCGCTGTATGAGCGTGCCGACGAACTCAAGACCATCTCGGTGCACCATGAGAGCGTCGCCGGTTTCATGGCCGACGTCTATTACCGCGTTTCGGGACGGCCGACCGCCACCTTCACCTCGTGCGGCCCGGGCTCGGCGAACCTGCCGATCTCGCTCGGCAACGCCTTTCTCGATTCGGTGCCGTTCCTGGCGGTGACCGGCAACGTGCCGACCAGCCAGTTCAACCGCGGCGCGTTTCAGGAATTGTACCGGCATTATCAGGCCGACTTTCCTTCCACCGTGCGTGCCTACTGCAAGAAGGTGTTCCAGCCGACGCGCGGCGAGATGGTTCCGCTGGCGATCCGGCAGGCCTGGAAGACCATGACGACAGGCCGGCCGGGCCCCGTGGTGCTCGACGTCCCCTTCGACGTGTTCATGGAATCGGCCGCCGAGGAAGCGCCGAATGCAAAGGCGTGGAACGGCAATATCTCCAGCCGCTGCGGCGCCGATCCGGAAGGCGTGGTCAAGGCGGTCGACATGCTGCTCGGCGCCGAGCGGCCGGTGATGATCGTCGGCCAGGGCGTGCGCTATGGCGGTGCCGCCGACGAATTGTTGAAACTCGCCGAACGCCTGCAGATTCCGGTGGCGGCATCGGCCTCCGGGCTTGGCGCTATCGACTGCAATCATCCGCTGGCGCTCGGGCTCGTCGCGCGCGCCGGCCATTACCAGGCCAACCATGCGACGCGCCAGGCCGACGTGCTGCTGGCGATGGGCATGCGCTTCGACGACCGCACCTCGAGTTCGTGGATCCCCGGCTATTCCTTCAACATTCCGCCGACCCGGCTGATTCACGTCGATATCGATCCCGACGAAATCGGCCGCAACTATCCCGTGGCGCTCGGCCTGATGGCCGATGTGCGCACCTTCCTGCGCCAGATCCATGCCGAACTCGACCGCCGCGCTGACCTGACCAAGCAAGCCGATGCGCGCAAGAAGTGGCTGGCGCAGATCGATACCTATCGCCAGGAATGGGACAAGTTCGTCGCCCCCGGTTTTTCCGACGACACCACGCCGATCAATCCGCAGCGCGCCGCGCTCGAAATCGACAAGGCGCTGCCGGAGAATGCGATCCTGGTCTCTGACATCGGCGTTCACCACAATTGGCTGCTCAGCTTCTGCAAGCCGAGGCGGCCGGACTCGCTGATCGGCTCGATGGGTTTTGGGCCGATGGGATTCGGTGTGGCCGGCGTGATGGGCGCAAAGTTCGCTGCTCCCGACCGGCCCTGCGTGTCGGTATGCGGCGACGGCGCGTTTTTCATGCACGCCAACGTGCTGGGAACGGCGGTCGAATATAATCTGCCCGTGGTCTGGGTGGTCTGGAACAACTACGCCTATGCCTCGATCAGGGGCTTGCAGCGCGGCTATCTCGGTGGCCGCGAACTCGCCACCGACTTCCATGATCCGACCACCGGGCAGCGCTACAATCCGGATTTCGCCGCGATGGCGCGCTCCTGCGGCGTCGAGGGCGTGCGCGTCGATCGTGCCGGCGATCTCGGCGAAGCCATTCGCAAGGGCATCGCCGCCAACAAACCCTATCTGATCGACGTCGATATCGCTGCCGACATCAATCCTTCCGGCGCCGGCATCTGGGAGTTGCCCGGTCTTGGGCGAAGCAAACCGGCCATTGGAACGCGATTCGATCCGACCTGATCGTCTTCGCGGCGTTCCCTCCGTTAATAAGATAGTATTGAGGAAACTGAATGCTGCTAGCAGGCAAAAAAGTCGTCGTCGTCGGAGGCTCATCGGGTATCGGTCTTGCGACCGCCGAACTCGCCAAGCGGGAAGGCGCCGATGTCGTTGTCGTCTCCCGCAATGTCGAGCGCCTGGATGCGGTCGCATCCAGGCTGAACGCCACCGCGATTCCAGCTGACGTCACCAGCGATGAAAGTATCGCCGATCTGTTCCGCCGCTGTGGCCCGGTCGATCATGTCGTCGTCACTGCCGCGCAGCTGCGCACCGGTCCTTTCAAGAGCGTGCCGATGGATGACGTGCGCTCCACTATGGAGAGCAAGTTCTGGGGCGCCTGGCGTGTCGCGCGATCGGCCGATATCCGCCCCGGCGGATCGCTGACATTGGTTTCCGGCTTCCTCAGCATTCGGCCGCGGCCGAACTCCGCCATCGTCGGCGCCGCCAACGGCGCAATCGAGTCGCTGGCCCGCAGCCTCGCGCTTGAATTGGCGCCGGTGCGGGTCAATGCTGTCTCGCCCGGAATCATCGATACGCCGATCCGGGCCGCCATGCCGGAAGCGGCGCGCCGCGACATGCTAGCCAAGACGGCGGCCGGCCTGCCGGTCGGGCGCGTCGGCACCGGCGAGGATATTGCACGCCAGATCCTCGCCTTCATGACGATCGGCTTTGCGACCGGGTCGATCGTCTATATCGACGGGGGCGCGCTGATCAACTGATCTGCCGCAGGGAGATTCAAGGATGGCTTTTGAAGAGAATGGCGCGTTCATCCGCAATGTCGCCGAAGTGCCCTGGCGCGAATTTCCCAATCATTTCGGCGGCGCCTTGTCGAAGCCGCTGGTGATGCCGGAGACGGCTGGGTCGCGTCACATCGACTATCGCATCTCCATGTACCAACCGATGGCGCATGTCGCGACCCACAAGCATCTGGTGCAGGAACAGATTTATCACGTGCTCGAAGGCGAGGGATTGATGGAGATTGCCGGCAAGAACCATGTTGTGCGCAAGCACGATTTTATCTTCCTGCCGCCGGGCGTCGAACATGCCATTTCGAATTCGGGCCTGGTCGACCTGGTGTTTTTGGTGATCACCTCGCCGGTCACCGACGACAGCAAGGTTCTCTGACCGCGCGGGCTCGAGCGTTATGCCGGTTTCCGACGCCTACGATGTCGTCGTCATTGGTGCGGGCGCTGGTGGCATGACAGCCGCCGCGGTCGCTGCCGCGGAGGGAATGCGCGTTCTTGTGATCGAGAAGACCGAATTTGCCGGCGGTACGACGGCGTGGTCGGGCGGGATGGTCTGGATCCCGGTCAACGCTCAGATGAAGCAGGCAGGTCTCTCCGACAGTCCGTCCGACGCCGTTGACTATCTCGCCGGCACCGTCCCTGAAACCGAAAACAGCGATTTGAGAAGTGTGTTTCTTTCACGCGGACCGGAGGCGATCGACTATCTCGAAGCGAATACCGAGGTCCGGTTGCAGCCTGTGAAGGTGTATCCCGACTATTATCCTGATCTGCCGGGCGCCACGGCCGGGGGCCGGGTGCTGGAACCGGTCAGCTTCGATGGCGCAAAGCTCGGAACGAATTTTACGCGGTTGCGCCCGCCGCTGCCGGAATTCACCCTGTTCGGCGGCATGATGGTTAACCGGGCAGACATTCCGCACCTTCGCAAATTCGGGCGTTCGTTCCGCTCGACGCTGCGCTCGCTGCGCCTGATTTCGCGCTATGCGTTGCAACGGCTTCGCGCCCCCCGAGGCACCACGCTGCATCTCGGCAATGCACTGGCGGCGCGGCTTTACGCCTCACTGCTGGCCCGCAACGTCGAGATCCTGTTCGGCGCCAGCGTCGCGCAACTGTTGATCGACGGCGGTGCCGTTCGCGGCGTGCGGATCGCGGGCTCATCCGGTGTCCGCTCGATCGCGGTGCGCCGCGGCGTGGTACTGGCGACCGGAGGATTCTCGCACGATGCAGGCCTTCGCGAGCAGTTCTTTCCCGCTGCCGCGGGCTCCGTCTCGGCCGCGGCGCCGGCCGGGACCGGAGACGGTTTGCGACTCGCGATGACGGGCGGCGCCGGCGTCGGCACGCGTGTGGCAGATCCGGCCTATTGGGTGCCCGCGTCCTTGTTTCGACGGACGGATGGCAGCCCGGGCGTTTTTCCGCATACGGTGACGGATCGGGCGAAGCCCGGCGTCATCGCGGTCAACGCTTCGGGAAGGCGATTTGTCAATGAAGCGTTATCCTATCACGAGTTTGTCCGCGCCATGCTGGCAGACGGCAATGACACCGCGGGTCGTTCATTCTGCCTGATCTGCGACCGCCAATTTCTCTGGCGCTACGGGCTTGGTCGGATCAAGCCGTTTACGTGGCGTATCGGACGATACGTCAGAAGCGGTGAACTGATCGAGGCGCCGAACCTCAGTGAGCTTGCCGATGCCATTGGCGTCGATAAATCGGTATTGGCTCTGACGGTTGACAATTACAATGCGGATGCGCGGATGGGGCGTGATCTTGAATTCGGACGCGGTACGACGATCTATCAGCGCCACCTGGGCGACGCCGGCCATTCACCCAATCCCTGTGTCGCCCCGATCGAGCGCGCGCCGTTCTATGCGCTTCGGATCTATCCGGCGGACCTTGGCACCGCCGTCGGCCTTCGAACCGATGCCGACGCGCGGGTTCTGAACACGCATGGTGTGGCGATCACTGGTCTCTATGCCTGCGGCAACGACATGGGGTCGATCATGAACGGAAACTATCCGGGTCCCGGCATCACGCTGGGGCCGGCGCTGACATTCGGCTACATCGCCGGCCGCCATCTGGCGCGACAGAGGGAACTAGCATGACCAACGCAGCCGCGGGTTTCAGCGTGAATACCTACTCCTATATTTTCAATGGCAGTGCTGCCGATACCGTCGCGCGGCTGGCGGACCATGGCTATGGCGGGGTCGAATTGATGTTCTTTCCCGGCCATCTCTGGCCGGCCGAACTTGACGCTCCTACGCTGCGCGGCTTGCGCCATCTCTGCGAAACGCGACTGCGGCTGGTGTCGGTCAACATGCCGAACGTCGATATGAATATCGCCGCGGCTGCCGAAGAAATGCGGACCTACACCCTCGATCTGCTGGTCCAGTTCGTTCGTTGCGCCGGTGAGTTGGGAGCAGGCGGGATCATCGTCGGTCCGGGAAAGCCCAATCCCTTGTTTCCGATGCCGAAGGATCGCATGATCTCGCATTTTTATCGTGCGCTGGACACGCTGGCGCCATTGGCACGGCAGGTCGGAACCAGGCTCTTGATCGAGAACATGCCATTCGCATTCCTGCCGGATGCGGATTCGCTGATGAATGCGGTCGATGGCTATGGCGATGACAGCATTCGTGTGATTTATGACGTGGCGAATGCCCACTTCATCGGCGAATCTCCGATTGATGGTTTGCGAAGAGTCCGTGACCGCGTCAGCCTCGTGCATTTCTCCGATACGACACGGCAGAGTTACAAGCACGATCCGCTGGGCCACGGTGACGTTCCGCTCACCGGCATTGCATCGACTATGAAGGAAATTGGATGTACCGAGCTGCCGATGCTGGAGGTGATTTCGCTTAAGCCGGATGCCGACATCGCCGATAGCTGCGGGCGTCTCCAGCAAGCAGGGTTTGGCTCACATGCCTGATCATGCTGCGACGTCCCAAAGCTGCGGTGAACCGCGCAGCAGCACGCTGCGGCCTTTCGGCGTAATGACCGGACCATTGCCGGTCATGGCCGCGAGCCCAAGCGCGGTCAAGCTCACAATCAGTCGATCCCCGATACGGCGTTCGGCTGTCGGCAGGCGGAGTGCCTTCAACGCTTCCCATTGATCCCGGGTCAGGTCGTAGTCGAATTCCGCGTTCATGGCTGCCTCGATGCGTTGCTTGCGGGCGTGTCTTACAAAGCCAGCGTGAACGGGATGCGACCACAATGAGTCGAGATTTCGATTGAAGCGGCTTTTATTTGCCGTGGATTGGAAACACTCAAAATGCGATTGTCACAACAATTTGTCATTGAATCGCGATCACCCGAATCAATAACTGCGATGCGCGTCTCATGGCCGCACCGCCGGCGCCTCGATCGGCATGCCGCGGGCGCGCGACATCAGATAAAGCTCGAGCTCGACTAGTTCCGGCGCACCGTAATCGTAAGGCTGGGCGCGGATGCCTGACAGGCAGGCGCGCAGGCGGCGCTGCAGCGAGCCGAGCGATTGCCACTCCAGCCGGTACAGCGGATAGCCGTTCGGATGGCCCTGCGTGATCGCGGCGCCGGCCAGGCGCTTGTCCCAATTGTCGTCGTGGCAATTGGTACAGGCGAGATTGAGCTGGCCCTGCCTTTGCATGAACAGGTCGCGGCCCTTGGCCGTGAACGGCGCGAGCTGCGGATCGGCGCCGGCCTCGATGGCCATGCCGCGCGACTGTCGCGCCACCAGCGCGGTCAGCGCCAGCAGATCGCGGCTTTCATACGCTAACGGTGTGGCCCGTTGTTGCTGGGTACGGCACAGATTGATGCGCTGCTCGAGATCGACAGGGCGCGCCAGTGTCTTGTCGAAGGCGGGATAGCGCGCCGCGACGCCCTTCATGCTGGCGCGGGCGTCCTGGTGACAATGGGCGCAGGCCTTGCCCGCGGCGCCGGCCCTGCTGTTCCACAATGTCTCGCCGTCGAGTACCCACAGCATGCCTGGATTTGTCGTGTCGTCGTTCTGCATCGCCTGACTGTCGGGCGCCATGAAACTGTAGCCGGATCGGCGTTCTGCCCGCGGGATTTCGGCGGCGCCGGCAGGGCAGGCCGCGAGCAGCAGCGCCGCAACGACGAGGATGCCAGCAGGACTCATTCGACGATAATCGAGGCCGACGCCGTCGCCGCGAATCCTCTGTCGCCGATCCATTCGAATTCGAATTTTCCGCTCTCGGTGACTGTCGTGAAGAAGGTGATGAACGGATTGGCGGAGCTCGCCGGGAACAGATCGGCGCGGAAAATCTCGTTGCCATTGTAGCGGCAACTGAAGTTTGTGATGATGTCGCGCGGAACCACCGCGCCTTCGGCGGTGTGTCGGTAACCGGTCTCCATGATATGCGACATCAGCGTCTTGATCTCGATGATATCGCCGCGCCGCGCCTTGGCCGGAACGTTGATCAGCGCAGATGCCATCAGATCACCTCGTCAGTGCAGGCCGCCAGCGTCACTACGACGTCTGTTGTAGCGGACCAGAACGAGCCGTCGGACAGTTTTGCAATGGCGACGATCTTCTGGCTATCCGCGAGGCGGATGCGGGTCGATACCTGGGCGCGGCCGGCATGCGGGCCGAGATAGAAATTACCCATATTCGGCTGCGGGTTCTTTTCGTTGAAAACGTGGATGCTGACGACATGATCCGCCGCGGTCATCGGGTTCGTGACGCTGACCGTCATCGGCACAGTGTTGCCGTTCTCGACCAGCGGGGGCACATCGAGTTTTACTTTTCCGGTCCGCACCGCCGCTTCGCCCACGACAGCTCGAATCGCGGTGGCCATCGTCGCGGGCGTCGCCTCGGCGGACCGCAAGGTCGCTAGCGGCGTTGCGCCCAATACGGCCGCGCCGCCGGCGTAGCTCAGGAACTGGCGTCGGGTAGAATGTCCTGGTTTGCGCATCGGTAACCGTTCCTATTCGCGTAACGTTACGAGGTACGCCACCATATCCTCGATCTGCTCGGCCGACAGGATTGGCTTGCCGCGCCAGGCGGCGCCGACGCGCGTCATTCCCTCGATCCGGTAATAAGACGGCATGATCGTCGCGGGATTGAGGCTGGAGGCATCGACCAGCCGGAGCCGGAGCTGGCCTTCGGACCAGCGGCTGCCGGAACCGGCGAGGCTCGGCGCGAGATCGCCCTGGAACCGCGCTTCCGGAAACGGTCCGTTGTGACAGAGGATGCAGGTGCTGGTGCGAGCGAGCACCAGCGAACGCCCGCGCGCGGGATCGCCGCGCGATCCGGTCAGTGACACGGAAATCGCATCGCCTGTCACGGCATAGCTGCGAAGCTCTTGCGCGGCAGCGAAGCCGGGCAGAGCGAGCAGCGCGCCGGCAAGGATCGGGCCCGACATGCGGTGCTTGCTTCTAGCCAAAGACTTCCGCCGTTGTCGTCGCGAACCAGGATTGCGCATAGTCGGCCTCGCGCGCGCGGAAATCGGCTGACGCATCGGCCGGACTGACGCCACCGGCGCCTTCGACATCGGCAAACACGCCGTTCTTCGGCACGTAGACGCCGGCGACCGAGAAGCCGTAAGCGGGGGAAGCCAGACTGTAGCAGGTGTTGATCAGTTTCGGCGCGGCAGGGGACCTGCCGGCGAGCAGCGTGGCAACCGCGCTCGCGCAGGCCTTGGCCTGCGAATTCGCCGAGAACGCGGATTTCGGCATGGCGCCGGCGAGACAGGCATCGCCGATGACGTGGATGTTCGGCGCCGACCGGGATTCGAACGTGACGGGATCGATCGCGCACCAGCCGGTGTTGTCGGTGGCGCCTGCGATCGCAGCGATCCGGCCGGCCCGCTGCGGCGGGATGACGTTGGCGACCTGTGCGGTGTGGTTGCCGAAATCGGTGATCAGCGTGTTGGTCGCGGGGTCGACGGCGTTTACCTTGCCGCCCTGTGACAGCGATATCCATTCGATCATGCCGGGATAAAGCTCCTTCCAGGCGTTCTGGAACAGGCGCTGCTTGGAGAAGGTGTCCTTGGCGTCGAGGATGAGCAATTTCGAACGCGGCTTTTTGGTCTTCAGATAATGCGCGATCAGGCTGGCGCGTTCGTAAGGTCCCGGCGGGCAGCGGAACGGATTGGCTGGCGCCGCGATCACCACCAGCCCGCCATCGTCCATGGCTTCGAGTTGCTGGCGCAGCAGCAGCGTCTGCTCGCCGGCTTTCCAGGCATGCGGCATCTTCGCGGAGGCAGCTTCGTCGTAGCCCTGCAGCGCGTCGAAACGCAGGTCGACGCCGGGCGACAGCACCAGCCGGTCGTAGCCGAGCGAGCTGCCGTCGGCGAGTCTGACGGTCCGCGCCTGTCCATCGATGGCCGTTGCCGCCTGCGCCACCACGGTCACGCCGCCGGCGACGATCTTGTCATAGCCGAATTGTTGTTGCTCGATCGATCGCAATCCGGCGATGACATTATTGCTGAACGGGCAGGCGGTGAAAATCTTGTTCGGCTCGATCAGCGTGATCTGCAGTTTCGGGTCGAGCTGTTTCAGGGCGCGCGCGCAGCTGGCGCCACCAAAACCGCCGCCGATCACGACGACACGGGCCGCAGCTTGCGCGAACGCAGGCAGCGGAAACGCCAGCGTAGCCACAGTAGCCGCGCCGACGCCGATGAACTCCCGGCGGTTGATGCGATGGCTGGTGCCCATGCTGGCGGCCTCTTACTTCTGTGTCGCGACCCACGCCGCAATCGCGCGCAACTCGTCGTCGGAGAAGCCTTTGGCGATGCGGGTCATGACGGTGGCGGGACGCGAGCCGTCACGAAACCCGTTCATGGCGGTCACGACATCGGCGGCGTCGCGGCCGTACAGCCGCGGAACGGATGTTGCGGCCGCTGGCCCGGTGGCGTGGCAGCCGGAGCAGGCCGCCGCGCCGGGCGGCGGTTCGGAAGCCGCCAGCGCCGCAGGGCTCCACGCCACGATCGTTGCAAGGCCAAACGCGACGCATAACGCTTTCATCAGTCGATATCCGGATGGGTGGTCGGCGGCGGCCCCTGTGGCCGCCGCCTGCTTTGTCAGGCGAAGCTGATGTCCTGGTCCTTCAATGGCACGGAGCGGATGCGTTTTCCGGTCGCCGCGAAGTAGGCATTGAGCACCGCAGGCGCCGCGACGCAGATCGTCGGTTCGCCGACGCCGCCCCAGAAGCCGCCCGAGGGCACCATGACTGACTCGACCTTGGGCATTTCCGAGATCCGCATCGAATTGTAGGTGTCGAAATTGGTCTGTTCGATGCGGCCGTCCTTGACGGTGCAGCCGCCATAGAACAGTCCGGACAGGCCATAGACAAAGGAGCCGGCGATCTGCCGTTCGACCTGCGCCGGATTGACGACGTAACCCGGGTCAGTCGAGGCAACGATCCGGTGCACCTTGATCTTGTTGCCGTCGGTGACCGAGATTTCGGCCGCACCGGCGACATAGCTGCCGTAACCCATGTGCTGGGCGATGCCGCGATAGACGCCCGTCGGCGGCGGCTTGTCCCAGCCGATCTTTTCCACCACCGCATTGAGCACGGCCAGATGTTTCGGATGCTTGCTCATCAGCTTGCGCCGGAACGCGACCGGATCCTGACCGACCGAATGCGCCAGTTCGTCCATGAAACATTCGAGATAGATCGCATTGTGGTTGACGTTGACGCCGCGCCAGAATCCGGGCGGGACGTGCGGATTGCGCATCGCGTGCTCGACCAGCAGGTTCGGCACGGTGTAGCCGATCGCGGCATCGCCCGACGGGGCGAGGCCCTGGAAGGCCGCGGGATCCTTGCCGTTCTCCAGCGCCGCCGGCCGCACCGAAAACAGGATGGACTGGCCCGACAGCCGCACGTGCAACGCCGTCAGATTGTTGTCGGCGTCGAACGCGCCGGTCAGTTTGCACTGCGTGACCGGATGAAACTTGCCCTGCGCCATGTCTTCTTCGCGCGACCACAACAGTTTGACCGGCGTGCCCGGCATCTGCTTGGCGATCGCGACCGCCTGCCGCACATAGTCGGTCATGCCGCGACGGCCGAAACCGCCACCCAGCATGACCTTATGGACTTCGCATTTGTTGGCCGGCAGGCCCGATACTTCCAGCACCGCGGCAAACGCCGCTTCGCCGTTCTGCGTGCCGGTCCAGACTTCGCACTTTTCGGCGGTATAAACCGCCGTCGCGTTGAGCGGCTCCATCGCGGCGTGGTTCTGGTAGGGATAGTTGTACACCGCCTCGATCTTCCTGGTGGCGCCGGCAATGGCTGCCTTGGCGTCGCCATTCTGGTTGCCGACGAACGCGGGCTGCGAATTGTCGAGGCCTTCGGCCAGCCATTTGGCAATGGACTCGCTGGATACCTTGGCGTTGTCGCCTTCATCCCAGACGATCGGCAGCGCGTCGAGCGCGGTCTTGGCGTGCCACCAGGTGTCGGCGACGACGGCGACGGCGCTGTCGTTCACCCGCACCACCTTCTTGACGCCCTTCATGCCCATGACCTTGGCTTCGTCATAGCTTTTCAGCTTGCCGCCGAAAACAGGGCAATCCTTGATCGCGGCACTGAGCATTCCCGGCAGCTTGACGTCGATGCCGTAGATCATCTTGCCGGTGGTCTTGTCCTCGGTGTCGAGCCGCAACACGCCCTTGCCGGCGATTTTCCAGTCCTTCGGATCCTTCAGCTTGACGTCGGCATCGGCCGGAGGCATCAGTTTGGCGGCGGCTTCCACCACCTTGCCGTAAGTCGTCTTCTTGCCCGACGGCGTGTGCGTGATGATGCTGTTGGCCGCGGTGCATTCCGAAGCCGGAACCTTCCACTCATTGGCGGCGGCCTGCACCAGCATCATGCGGGCGGTGGCGCCGCCCTTGCGGACATATTCCTGGCTGGTGCGAATGCCGCGGCTGCCGCCGGTGGAGAAATCGCCCCAGGCGCGTTTGCGTGCGACACTTTGACCGGGTGTCGGATATTCGGTGGTGACTTTCGACCAGTCGCATTCGAGTTCTTCGGCGACCAGCTGGGCGAGGCCGGTGAGGGTGCCCTGGCCCATTTCCGATCGGGCGATCCTGATCACGACGGTGTCGTCGGGGCGGATCACCACCCAGGCGTTGACTTCGGGCGAACCGTCGGCGGCGCGAACCACGGTGGGGCCGCCGAAGGGAAGGTCGAGGCCGATCGCGAGGCCGGCGCCGGCAGCGGCGGTGCCGACGACAAAAGCGCGGCGGTTCAGCTTGGGCATTTTGGGCAAATGGTTCATGGCGACCCCCTTATGCGTTCGCGGCGGCG
The DNA here is from genome assembly GCA_038212905.1 of Hyphomicrobiales bacterium. Taxonomy (GTDB): domain Bacteria; phylum Pseudomonadota; class Alphaproteobacteria; order Rhizobiales; family Xanthobacteraceae; genus Bradyrhizobium. The sequence continues at coordinate 39,144 of JBBQUA010000004.1, read as the reverse complement.
TGAATCGCTTCACGCGCCTGCTGGAAGGTGCCGCAACGGCAGATATTGGTGATGGCCTCGTCGATGTCCTTGTCGGTCGGCTTCGGCTTCTCCTTGAGCAGCGCCACCACCGCCATGATCATGCCGGTCTGGCAATAGCCGCATTGCGGCACGTCCTTGGCGATCCAGGCCTGCTGCACCTTGTGCAGCGCGCCATTGGCAGCGGCCAGTCCCTCGATCGTGGTGATCTGTTTGCCGACGGCTTCACTGACCGGCAGGCCGCAGGAGCGCATCGCGACGCCGTCGATGTGGACGGTGCAGGCGCCGCATTGTGCAATGCCGCAACCGTATTTCGTGCCGGTCAGGCCGGCGTTCTCGCGGATCGCCCATAGCAGCGGTGTATCCGGCTCGACGTCGAGGTCAAATGCTTTGCCATTGATCGTAAGATTCGCCATCGCGCTTCCCCTGGTTGATTCACCCATCGGTTGAACCTTGAGGCGATGTTGGACCGGAATTTGGAATTGTTCAAATCAAGAATCTGCGTTGCGGCAGGGGAGAGAATTGATTTGCCGGTGTCGCGGGGGCGAGATGGAGTGAGGGCGGCTGTCACCGCCGCGAAAAGTCGGGTGGGGTGGGCAGGCAGGCGGACAAAATGGAAGTGTGCCCACGCCCGGGGGACGGCACTGAAGTAGGGGGCCCGGCTTCAGGCCTATTAACGTCGTTGCGAGCGAAGCGAAGCAATCCAGCTTGGCCGCAACGAAGATGGATTGCTACGTCGCAAGCGCTCCTCGCAATGACGTCGTGGGAGTTTCGATTCAATTTCAAAAAAACGCGTGTCCGTAAACACACTTTCGCGATCTCGCGGCTGGATACACCCGAGCTTTGCCAGGAATTTTCGTTGCCCTCCAATCAGAGGGCGCGGGGAGGCCGGGCGCCCGATGCGCCCGATAGCCACGTGTGCAATGGTAGTGGGTAGCAGGCACACGCGTTAGTCAGGTCACACCGGAATCACCCGGCACTCCCCGCGCAATGGTTTACGGCTTATACGTGGTCTCCCCGGTGAGCCCTGCTCTATTGCCACCGTCACTTGCGGGACTGACCGCAAGCTTGACACCGACGTCGGGGGTGTCAGGACCACACGATTTCGCCGTCCGCCTCCGGCGCCCTGGTCAGGAGCGCCATCCGCGTCCACCGCATCCCCGCCCCGCATTGGTGACCTTGCGCAACGCCCCTCTGAGTAGGACGGGATGGCTATGGATATAGCCTGAATTCAATTTCTGAAAAACAGAAATATTTTTTCGTGAGAGGCTTGACATAATTTCCGATAAACAGAAGTGATTTGCCTGTCGGGTGGGATTCTTTTGAATCGGCTCAACAAATCGCTCGCTTCGCGCAGGGTCGCGCATCAACAAATCTTTCGCAGGATGCTTTCGATGCCTCCCGGAATTTACCTGACGGCAAATCGGTTGAACAAGGGAGCCTCGTGAAACCCGTCATCTTTTCTCCCATAACGACCCGCTCCTTTAAATGGTCGGCGGATTTTACGATCATCTTGCGCGTTACCGAACGGCCTTAATGGTGTATTGTGACCAGAAGCCGAAGCCAGCGGCAGCTTTTGCAACAGCGCTCAACAGATCGGAGTGACTGCTGCATGCCACTGAAACGTTTTAGTATGCATCCACGTCAACAGGGAGGCAGTACCATGGCAATCAGGCCCGACCCGACCTTCCACGCATCGCCCAGGCTTGCCATGGAAGCCCCGCCCGAAAATTTTGCCTATACCTTGCTGCTCAGCCCGGACTTCTCGAAACCCGACGCGCTCGCGGTGATCGACGTCAAGCCCGGATCTTCCACCTACAGCCAGATCGTCCACACCGTCACGATGCCGAACAAGGGCGACGAGTTTCATCACTTCGGATGGAATGCCTGCTCGTCTTCGCTGTCGCCGCTTTCCGGGCACGCTTTCCTGGAGCGGCGCTATCTCATCATCCCCGGTATCCGGTCTTCGCGTATTTATATCGTCGATACCAAGCCTGATCCGACGCAGGCCAGGATTCACAAAATCATCGAGCCCGAGGAAATCTTCAAAAAGACCGGCTACTCGCGGCCGCACACCATCCACTGCGGTCCTGACGGCATCTATGTCAGCACGCTCGGCGGCGGTGGCAAGGATGGTACCGATGGGCCGCCCGGCGTCTTCATCATGGACTGCCAGACCTTCGAGGTGCTGGGAAGGTGGGAGATCGACCGCGGTCCGCAGACGATGCATTATGACTTCTGGTGGAATCTGCCGCGCGATTACATGGTGTCGAGCGAGTGGGCTTTGCCGCCGCAGTTCGAGAACGGGATCGTGCCGGAGGATCTGCTCGCCAACAAATATGGCCATCGGGTCCACTTCTGGGATCTGCGGGCCCGAAAAAATGTTCAGACCATCGATCTCGGCGCCAATCACCAGATGGCGCTGGAGGTGCGGCCGGCGCACGACCCGGTGCGCGAATACGGTTTCCTCGGCGTCGTGGTCGACACGACCAACCTCGAAGGCTCGATCTGGACCTGGTGGCGCGAGGGCGGAAAATTCCACATCGAAAAGACGGCGACGATTCCGCCGGAAGCGGCGCCCAAGGAGCAACTGCCGCCGCTGCTGCAGGGGTTCGGCGCGGTGCCGCCGCTGGTCACCGACATCGATCTGTCGATGGATGACAGGTTTCTTTACGTCTCCTGCTGGGGCACCGGCGAGATGCGTCAATACGATGTCAGCGATCCCAGAAAGCCGAAGCTCTCGGGCTCCGTGCACATCGGCGGCATCGTTCGCCGCACGCCGCATCCGAACGGCCAGAAATATGCGGGTGGTCCGCAGATGGTGGAGATCAGCCGCGACGGCAAACGGGTCTACTGGACCAACTCGCTGTACTCGACATGGGATGACCAGTTCTATCCCGAGGGAATGCCGGGCGCCGAGGTGATGGCCAACGCGGCTCCCGATGGCGGCCTCGAACTATCAAGGGATTATTGGGTAGGTTTCCCCGACGGATACCGCGCCCATCAAATCCGGCTCGACGGCGGCGACTGCTCGACCGATTCCTTCTGCTATCCCTCGGCCTGAACTTGAGCGGGGCCGACTGGACCGTTGCCGGCCTCTGGCTGGCTGTCATCGCGAGCGGCCTCTTTCACGGGGCTAACCCGGGGATGGGGTGGCCGCTCGCGGTTTCGGCCGGACTGATGGAAAAGAGCTCGCGCGCGCTTTTTATGGCGCTATGGCCGCTATGGGCAGGCCACCTGCTGGCCATGCTCCTGATCATGCTTCCCTTCGCGCTGCTGGTCTCGCTGGTCGAATGGCAGCGTCCAATCCAGGTCGGCGCCAGTTTTGTCGTCATCGGATTCGGTATCTTCCGGCTGCTCAACCAGCGCCATCCCCGCGCGCTCGCCCGTATCAGGCCGACGCAATTGGGGCTGTGGTCCTTCGCGGTGGCGATCGCGCATGGCGCTGGATTGATGCTGGTGCCGATCTATCTCGGCCTATGCAAGGCCGACGATTTCGATGCAGGTCACACGGCGGCGGGCCGGCTGATCAATACCAATCTCGGTATGGCCGTGGTGGTGTCCATTGTGCACTCCGCCGCGATGATCGCGGCGGGAGGATGCGCGGCATGGCTGGTTTACCGCTATCTCGGTCTGAAATTCGTGGCCCGAAGCTGGTTCAATCTGGACGCCGTATGGGCCGTCAGCCTCATTCTGGTCGGGACTCTCGCATTGGTCATCAGCCTCACGGGCTGGAGCCACGCATAAGGGGGGATCAAGCCCAATCACCCGCCTTCGCGTCCGGTGACGGCCGCGAAGGATTCAAATGAGAGTGGTGCGCTCGCTATGCGCCGACCCGTTCCTTCAACTCATCGAATTGGGCGGGCCGATAGATGGTTCCGTCGGGGGTTGCTATCGCAACCTCCCAGCAACCGTCCGATATCAATTCCCCGGCCTTCTTCAATGCAGCCGGGACTGACTCCCGGTTGAGGGTGACGCTTCCCGCGGTATCCTGCGCAGTAATCAAAAACCTCATATGATCGGCTCCCGGCGCAACGTGATGACCATTCTGGCCTTGCGCGCGGCGGCGTCAAGAGCGTTGCTGGTGCAAGCGGGTTCCAATTGGTTAACGGGCACTGCAGGAACCCGCCTCCAGGCGAGGTGCGAAACGGGGTGAAGCTACTCCTCGGTCGGTCCGGGAAGCGCCTGACGAAGGCGTTGAGCTTCCTGCCACGTCTCACGAATCTCCTTGCCAAACCGAGCGAGCTTGCTGGCCACCTGGACGATGATGAGTGTGACCATGGCTACCGTCCCGCTTTCAGGAGAAGACGCTCGATTTGACGCTCGGCATCGTCAGTCCGCTTGAGCCCGTGGGTGGCAAGGTATTGCTCAACCACGCGTTCAGCCCGTCGCTGGCGGGATTCCATTTGTGCGCGCAATAATCGTGCGAAAAAGGAAGGTTTTTTGGTCGGGGCAGAAAGCCAGGCCCCAGTGGTTAGTACGTTCGCCATTTAGATGGCTCCTTTTTTTGGAGTTATCCTTGAGCGAATTTCCTTCCCGATTCACAGATAGGTGCGCGAGCCAGTTTATGCGAGAGCAAATAGCACGCATCGTGCTTTAATTTTGAACCTCATCGCGCAAATAGCCGGGGCCATCACGTTCAAGTGAATCACGGGTGCCCGGTCACCGCGTGATGCGAATCATTAACGTTTCGTCGTGAGGCAGAGCGTCGAGTTTAGCATCGGGCCGCGCCTTGAGCGGACCCGTTGGCCGCTTGGAGCCGCTCCGCCTCAGTCGTTGGCGCCATGGATGGAGTCGATGACCGCGGATGTGACTTCCGTGGTCCGGGCCTTGCCGCCGAGATCCGGCGTGTGGAAACGCGGGTCGGCGGTGACGCGCTCGATCGCCTGCATCAAACGGCTGGCGGCGGCCGGCTCGCCGAGATGTTCCAGCATCATCACGGAAGACCAGAATGTGCCGATCGGATTGGCGATGCCCTTGCCGATGATGTCGAAGGCCGAGCCGTGAATCGGCTCGAACATCGAGGGGTACGTTCGTTCCGGATTGAGGTTCGCCGTCGGCGCGATGCCGAGCGAGCCGGCAAGGGCCGCGGCGAGATCCGACAGCACATCGGCATGCAGGTTGGTGGCGACCACGGTATCGATGGTTTCCGGCTTCATCACCATGCGCATGGTCATGGCGTCGACCAGCATCTTGTCCCAGGTCACGTCCTTGAACTCGGCCGCGATCTCCACAGCGATTTCATCCCACATCACCATGGCATGGCGCTGGGCGTTCGATTTGGTGACGACGGTCAACAGTTTTCGCGGGCGGGATTGGGCGAGCCTGAAAGCAAAGCGCATGATGCGCTCGACGCCGGCGCGGGTCAGGATCGATACGTCGGTCGCGACTTCGAGCGGCAAGCCCATGTGGACGCGGCCGCCGACCCCGGCATATTCGCCTTCCGAGTTTTCGCGCACGATGACCCAGTCGAGTTCTGGGCCGTGAACGTTGCGCAAGGGACTGGTGATGCCGGGCAGGATGCGGGTCGGCCGGACATTGGCATATTGATCGAACGGCTGGCAGATCGCGAGCCGCAAGCCCCACAGCGTGATGTGATCCGGCACGTCGGGCGCGCCGGCCGAACCGAACAGGATGGCGTCGTGTCCCTTGATCTGGTCGCGGCCATCCCGGGGCATCATGATGCCGTGTTTCTTGTAATACTCGGAACCCCAGTCGAAATGATCGACCTTGAAGTTGAAGCTGCCGTCGCGCTGGGCCAGCGCATGCAGGACCTCGACGCCGGCGGCAATGACTTCGGTGCCGATCCCGTCGCCCGGGATCGCTGCAATGGCGTAGGTCTTCATGAAAATTCTCCAGTTCGCGAATGGTCGCGCCTCAGTTCGGGGTGATCGGCGGGGCGATCAATTTCCTTTGGCGCCCGCAGCCTTGATGACGGCGCTCCAGCGCGGCACTTCGGCTGTCAGATGCGACTTGAGGGCCGTCGGCGTTGCCAGTTCCGGTTTGACTGGCTCGGTACCGAGGCTGGCAAACCGCTCGATCACCTTGGGATCCTTCAGGGCTGTCTGAAGTGCCGCGACCAGCTTGTCGGAAGCCTCCTTCGGCAAGCCCCTCGGCGCCCACATCGCGTGCCAGGCCGAGACTTCAAAGCCCTTGACGGCGCCGGAGTCGAGCGTCGGCAGGTCGGGCAGGGATGAGACTTTCGCCTTGGTCGTGACCGCAAAGCCCTTGATCCTGTTTTCCTTGATCTGGTTGGTGGTGTTGGTGGTCTGGTCGCACATCAGGTCGAACTGGCCGCCCAGCAGGTCGTTCATGGCCGGGCCGGTGCCGCGATAGGGAATCCCGTTGATCTGCACGCCGAGCTCCTTCATCAGCATCAGCATGCACAGATGCGAGGCCGAGCCGACGCCGGCATGCCCATAGGTGGCCTTGTCCTTGTTGGCGCGAATCCACGTCAGCAGTTCGGTGACGTTGGTGGGCGGCAATGTCGCCTTCGACACCAGGGTCATGGGCACGTCGGTGATGCGGCCGAGGTGATCGAAATCGTCGACGACATCGTATTTGAGAGAATCGTAAAGCGCGGGCGCGGTGGCGTGGGCGATGTGCCAGACCGCGACCGTATATCCGTCGGCTGATGATTTCGACACCCGCGCCATGCCGAGCGTGCCGCCGGCGCCGCCGACATTTTCGACCAGCACGGTCTGGCCGAGGGTGCGGCCCATCGATTCCGCAATGAGGCGGGCCACGGTGTCGGTCGGCCCGCCCGACGCGGCGGGAACAATCAGCGTGATCGGCTTGGTCGGAAAGGCGGTCTGCGCCGTGACGGCCTGCGACGCCAACGCAGAGATGGCGGCGAGGGCGCCGGTAAGGATCGCGCGACGATTGAACCGCATTGGTCACTCCCATCAAATTTATTGGCTGGCTGATTCCGCTTGGGCGGTCAGCGCTTGCGGGCACGCTACGTCGTGAGGTCACACCCCTTCAACCGGCATAGGATTGTACAAATATTTGATATAATCTGCCGCTGGGAGGATTGGAGATGGAACTGCACCAGCTTCGCTGTTTCGTGGCCGCGGCCGAAGAGCTGCATTTCGGCCGCGCGGCGCAGCGGCTGGAAATGCTGCCCTCGGCACTTGGGCGTCACATCCGGCTGCTCGAAGACGATCTCGGTACCCGGCTGATGACACGCACCACCCGCAGCGTCACGCTGACCGATGACGGCGCCGTGCTGCTCAAGGACGCCCGCCATTTGCTGGCGCAGGCCGACAGTCTTGCGGTCAAATTCCACGCCCGCGGCCGCAAGCAGGCCGCGACCATCCGCCTCGGCGCGATCGACAGCGCCGCCGCCGGACTGCTGCCGACCCTGCTGCACGATTTTCGCAAGCTGCGGCCGGACGTGACGGTGAAACTGACCGAGGACAAGTCGATCCGGCTGCTGCCGCGGCTGATCTCCGGCCGGCTCGACCTTGTTCTGGTGCGTCCACCGGAAAAACCCGACAAGCGGCTTGAATTTCTGTTTCTGCTGCACGAGACGGCGGTGGTCGCCGTATCGGACCGCCACCCGCTCGCCTCGCGCCACCGGCTGAGGATTGCCGATCTCGCCGAGCAGCCCTTGATCGTGCCCGAGCGCCGTTCGCGCCCGCACAGCCACGATCTCACCATGAAGCTGTTCGCCGAGGCGGGGTTGCAGGCGCGCGTGGTCCAGCTGGCCGATGAAAAGCAGACCATCGTCAATCTGGTCGCCGCCGAACTCGGCGTTGCCATCGTTCCCAGATGGACATCCCGCATGGCCGCGCGCGGCGTCCGCTACATCCCGCTGGAGGCGTCCAATATGAACAGGCTGCCGCTCGCGGCGGCCTGGACCCGCGGCACCCGCGATTCCGTGCGGGACGAAATGCTGGAAATGCTCAGAACTTCTCTTGCACGCTACGCGCGCGAGGCTTGACGCGGGTTCGCCGGGTTGCAGCGGTGAGGCGACGCGGCGGCCGGCGTTGCTCGCGCACGGACATTGCCCCCGACATCGTAGCGCAGGCCAGGCGCGAACGCGTCGTATTTGCATTCACCTGGATCGAGAACCGACCCATTATGTTCATTGAAACGTCGGGGGAGCACAGCGCATCCAATCGCTTGATGCAAATCAAGCCTCCAGAGACTGCACGGAATACTGAAGACCCAACGGAACGTGCGATTTGGCGGCGCCACCGGATGACATGGTTTCTTGCCGATGGATCTCGCTCAAGTGCTCCAAAACCTTTGCTCACGACGCGGCTTGATTCGTGCCTCGCTCGCGGTTGCCTTGATCGGCCCGGCAACCATGTCGTTGGCCGACGACGAGGTAAAGCTAAGCCCCGCGCAGGCACAAACCCTGGGCGTTCGCGTCGCGCATCCGATCTCGAGCCGGACCGATCAGACGCTGCCCTATCCCGCCCAGATTGTTATCCCCACTCCCCAACTGTGGGTCGTCAGCGCTCCCGTGGCCGGCATGGTCACCAGTCTGTCGGTTGCGCGGGGCGACCGGGTCAGCTCCGGCCAGCCGCTCGTCATGCTCGAGAGCCCCAGCTTCGTGTCGCTTCAACGCGATTACCTGCAGGCCTTCGCGCAGGACGTTCTCGCCGCCCAGCAACTCAAGCGCAACACCGAACTGTTCCAGGGGAATGCGGTGCCGCTGCGCGTGCTGGAGACCAGCCAGGCCGAAGCCCGGCATGCGAGCATCGCGGTGTCGGAACGACGGCAAATGCTTCGGCTGAGTGGACTCTCGGACGCGGCAATTTCGCGCCTGGCCAGCGAGACTGCGATTACGGCAACACTCTCGGTCGTCTCGCCTCAGCCGGCAACCGCAGTTGAGATCGTGGTTTCCCCGGGCCAGCGGGTGGAGCAATCGGCCCCTCTGGTCAAGCTCGCACGATTGTCGCCCTTGTGGGTTGAGATTGCGATTCCGGCATCGAGCGTCCGCGCCATCCGGCCGGGGGCGAGAGTGGGAATCGACGGCTACGCGACCCCGGGCCAGGTCCTGCTGGTTTCGGAGACGACTGACGTCGCGACCCAAACCATCCTGGTGCGGGCAGAGGTACCGAATACCGGTGAACTGCGTCCCGGACAAACCGCCGCGGTACGGATCGGCTTTCTTTCCTCCGGTGAAAGTGCCTGGGAGATCCCCTATGGCGCGCTCGTCCGACGCGGCGAACAGACGTCGGTCTTCGTCGCAATCGAGGGCGGATTTCGTCTGGCGCCCGTGACGCTCCTCGCCGAGGATCAGGACCATGTCGTGGTGTCCGGCGCGATCACGGACAAGGATGAAGTGGCCGTCAGCGGCATCACCGCCCTGCGAGGGATCCTGCTGCGGCTCGGGGCCGGAGAGTGATGCTCGAGCGTCTGGTCGCGTTCGCGCTGGCGCAGCGCATGTTCGTCGCCCTGAGCGTGCTTCTGCTTGTCGGCGCGGGCGCCGTTGTCCTGCCAAGCCTGCCGATTGACGCATTTCCCGACGTCTCGCCGGTACAGGTTAAAGTCATCATGAAAGCGCCGGGTCTCACCCCGGAGGAGGTCGAACAGCGGATCACGGTTCCCATCGAGCTCGAATTGCTCGGGTTGCCGAACAAGAAGATCCTCCGCTCGACGACAAAATACGCGCTTGCCGACATCACCGTCGATTTCGAAGACGGCACCGACATCTACTGGGGGCGCAACCAGGTCTCGGAACGCCTGGCCAACATCGCGCGCGATCTGCCCGAAGGCGTGACCGGCGGTCTCGCTCCGATCACGAGTCCGCTTGGCGAAATGTTCATGTTCACGATCGACAGTCCGGATCTGTCGCTGGCGGAGCGGCGGAGCCTGCTCGATTGGGTGATCCGCCCGGCGCTGCGAACCGTTCCGGGGGTCGCCGATGTCAACTCGCTTGGCGGTCATGTGCGGGCCTTCGAGATCGTGCCGATCAGCGATGCGCTGGCGGCACGCGGCATTTCGTATGACCTGTTTCGGCGAGCGATCGAGACCAACAGCCGCAACGACGGCGGCGGCCGGGTCAACCAGGGCGAAGACAGCGCCCTTGTCCGCATCGAGGGCAGCATCCGCTCGATCGACGACATCAAGGCCATCGTGGTCGACACCAGGGACGGCATTCCGATCCGGGTCAACGATGTGGCCCGCGTTCAGGTGGGCTCGATGACGCGCTATGGCGCCGTCACGATCGACGGCCGCGGCGAAACGGTCGAAGGACTCGTGCTTGGCCTGCGTGGCGCCAATGCCGGGCAGCTGGTACGCGACGTCCGCCAGCGCCTGCAGGAGCTGCAGCCAACGCTGCCGAAGAGCGTTTCCATCAACGTGTTTTACGACCGCAGCCGGCTGGTCGGCCGCGCCGTCGGAACCGTCGTCCGGGCGCTGGCCGAAGCCACGGTTCTGGTCATTGTGCTGCTGTTGCTGTTTCTCGGCAACTGGCGCGCCTCGCTGGTGATCGCCCTGAGCCTGCCGCTTGCGATCATGATCGCGCTGATCGTGATGCGCGCAGTCGGCATGTCGGCCAACCTGATGAGTCTGGGTGGACTCGCGATCGCCATCGGCATGCTGATCGACGCGCTCGTGGTCGTCGTCGAGAACATCGTGGGAAATCTCAGCAAGGATCAGGAAGGAAAGGCGACGCCGCTCGTCCATATCGTGTTCCGGTCGGTCTGCGAGGTGCTGGAGCCGGTTTCGACGGGCGTGCTCATCATCATCATCGTTTTCGTGCCGCTGCTTGCGCTGCAGGGCCTCGAAGGCAAGCTGTTCATTCCCGTGGCGCTCGCCATCATCTTTGCGCTGGCCGCCTCGCTGTTGCTGGCGCTCACGGTCATTCCGGTAGCGACCTCGTTTCTGCTCAAGGCGACCCCGCACCGGGAGCCCTGGCTGATCCGCATTGCCTCGCGAGGCTATGCGCCAGCGCTCGGCTGGGCGCTGGCCAATGAGCGCAAGGTGATGGTCGCGGCAGTGGCGGCCCTCGTTGCGGCGGGTTTTGCCTATACCCAGCTCGGCAAGACATTCATGCCGACCATGGACGAAGGCGACATCATCGTTAGCGTCGAGACGATTCCGTCGGTCAATCTCGACCAGGCAAATGCGATCAATGTCAGGCTTCAGGCCGCCATTCTCGCGGGCGTACCCGACGTCGCGGGAATCGTCGCCCGAACCGGATCGGACGAACTCGGCCTCGACCCGATGGGACTCAATCAGACCGACACGTTTCTGGTCCTGAAGCCGTTGGAGGAGAGGAAGACGGCCGACAAAGCCGCCCTGATTCAGCAGCTGCGTAAAGTGCTCAATGACTTTCCGGGACTGTCGCTCGGTTTCACGCAACCGATCGACATGCGCGTCCAGGAGATGATCAGCGGCGTGCGCGGCGACGTCGCGGTGAAGATCTTCGGTCCCGACATCACCAAGCTGAATGAGATCGCCAGCAGACTGTCTGCGATCCTGTCCGGCATCGAGGGAGCCGAGGACGTGTACACGACGCTCAACGAAGGCGCGCAATACTATACGGTCGCGGTGAATCGGCTGGAGGCGGGTCGTCTCGGTCTGGCGGTCGATACGATTGCCGCCTCGCTACGCACCCAGATCGAGGGCCGTACCATCGGCACGGCGCTGGAAGCGGGACGCCGCACCCCGATACTGCTTCGTGGAAGCGAGCAAACTCGCGAGGCGCCCACTTTGCTGCCCAACCTGCCGCTGACGCTCGCGTCGGGGCAGCACGTGGCGCTCTCCCAGGTCGCCCGCATTCATCGGGTCGACGGCCCCGTCAAGATAGACCGTGAAGACGGCGCCCGGATGAGCGTGGTTCGGACCAATGTTCGAGGACGCGACATGGTTGGTTTCGTCGAGGCTGCACAACAGAAGGTGGGGACTGAACTGGCGCTGCCGGAGGGTTATCGGCTCACCTGGGGTGGCCAGTTCGAGAACCAGCAGCGCGCCGCAGCGCGTCTGTCGATTGTCGTTCCGGTCGCCATCGGGCTTATCTTCGTTCTGCTTTTCACCACCTTCGGTTCGATCCGCCAGGCGTTGATGGTGCTGGTGAATATTCCCTTCGCTCTCATCGGCGGCGTGTTTGCGCTGGTCCTGACCGGCGAATACCTGTCCGTTCCGGCTTCGGTCGGATTCATCGCGTTGCTCGGTATCGCGGTGTTGAATGGCGTCGTGCTGGTCTCCTACTTCAATCAGCTGCGCGCTCACGGCGTCCCGGAGGATCGCATCGTCGTGGAGGGCGCCAGGCGCCGGTTGCGGCCGGTGCTGATGACCGCAAGTATCACCGCGCTCGGTCTTGTCCCGTTGCTGTTCGCGTCCGGTCCCGGATCGGAAATTCAGAAGCCGCTGGCTATCGTGGTGATCGGCGGGTTGCTGTCGTCGACGCTGTTGACCCTTGTCCTGCTGCCGATCCTCTACCGCCGGTTCGGCAGGGTTGCGGAGTCGGCCAAATGACGAGCGAACCCGTATGCCTGACGCTGATCGCGGCTCGCAACCTTCGCGAGGAGCTGTTCGACTATCTCAGCGGGCAGCCCGATCTGGTATCCGGATTCACCGCATCCGACGTTGCCGGTCATGGGCCCGCGGTCCGGTTGCAGTCGACGGCCGAACAGGTGAAGGGGCACGCCAACGAGGTGTTGGTGCGGATAATTCTGGAAAGCCAGGATGCCGCGCAATTACTCGCCCGAATCGAGACGGCGTTCGAAGGAACGAGACTGGTATACTGGATCATGCCGGTCATGGAATTCGGCGTGATCGGTGACCGCAAGGATAAGGCTAGAGACTGAGTGCGACGTCCTTCGGGCCCAATTCTACAGCCTGCCACCATCCACGACAAAACTTTGGCTTGTCAGGCCCGACGCGTCGTCCGATGCCAGGAACAAGGTCATCCGCGCGCAATCGGCCGGATAGAGCTTGTGCTTCAGGCATTGGCGCTCCATCAGGCCCCGTTCAGCCTCCGGCGTCAGCCAGAGGTCGATCTGGCGCTGGGTCATGATCCAGCCTGGAATGATGGCATTGACGCGGATGTTGTGGACGCCAAGGTCGCGCGCCAGAGATTTCGTCAGGCCCAGGACGCCGGCTTTCGCGGTCGAATAGATTGCAAGATTAGCGGTTGCGGTCATCCACGCGCTCGATGAATAATTGATGATCGCGCCGCCGCCGGCAGCTTTCATGTCGGGATAAACAGCCTGCGCCGCGAAGAACTGGTGCTTGAGGTTGACGGCAAGCCGATTGTCCCAGAATTCAGGCGTGACTTCGTCGATCGTGTGCCGCTGATCGTGTGCGGCATTGTTCACCAGGATGGTGATCGGGCCGAGCGCTTTGCGCACCGCAGCGATGGCCCGTTGCAGCGCCGCAATGTCCGTGACATCGCAATGTTCGTAATGCAGCCGGGCTTTTGGCCCGATCTCGGCGATCAGCGCTTTGGCGGCGTCGTCGGCAATGTCGACGAAGCCGACCTTGCAGCCTTGCTCGACAAAGTGCCTCACGATGGATTCGCCGATGCCGCTGGCACCGCCGGAAATGAAAACCAACTTGTCCTTGAGGCTTGGATACATCGCATTTTTCACGGCAGCCCTCCAGAAAATACGCATCCTAAGGGGTAAGGACGAGGCGAGTCACCTGTGGAAACCGGTCCATGGTCCACAGGTGCGACGAACACGCCTCCATCATCAGACCTTCTGCCACTTCCCGTCGGCCGCGGCTTCGACTAGGCTGCGCATAAGAACAATAAAGATGGCCGCTCGCCGGCCAAGGGGATGAACGCTTTGAACGGACAGGCGGGCCGGCGCATTGAGGTTGCGCGCAGCGGCGGCGAGGGCGTGCGTCGGCGGGTGCTGGCCGGCTCCTGGGTCGCGCTGTTGCTGGTGATCCTCGGCTTTCTGGTGATCTATCCGCTGCTCACGCTGCTGCTGGGCGCGCTGACCGACACCAATCCGGTGATCGACGGTTTCAGCCTGAGCCATCTGTCGATCGCCAATTTCCTCGTGGTGCTCGCCAACCCCAATGTCGCGGAGGCGCTGTTCAACACGCTGATCGCCTGCGGCGGCGGCACCCTGATCGCGGTCGTGATCGGGCTGGCGTTCTCCTGGATCGTGGTGCGCACCAACACGCCGTTCAAGGGATTTATCGCCGCCGCCAGCATCCTGCCGCTGTTCGCGCCGCCGCTGGTCGCGGGCGTGGCCTGGGCGATCCTCGGTTCGCCCAAAACCGGCCTGATCAACACCATGTTCAAATGGATGGGGTCGGATTGGCGGGTCGATTTCTATTCGATGTGGGGACTGGTGTTCGTGTTCGGCATCTATTACGCGCCCTATGTCTACATGTTTACGTCCTCGGCGCTGCGCAACATGGATCCGAGCCTGGAAGAGGCCGCGGAAATCTCCGGCGCCAGCGCGCTCGCGACCGTGTTTACGGTGACGTTCCCGCTGATCATGCCGGCGATCGTCTCGGGCATGTTGCTGTCCTTCATCGTCATGCTCGGCATCTACGGCATTCCCGCGGTGCTGGGCGCGCCGACCAATATCAGCATGCTGACCACCTATATTTTCAAGCTCACCAACTGGTCGCCGCCGCTCTACAACACCGCCGCCGCCGTCGCGATCATCCTGATGGTGGTGACTGGCGCGCTGGTGTTCCTGCAGCAGCGGGTGCTGAGCGGGCGCAGCTACACCACTGTGGCGGGCAAGGCCTACCGGCCGCGCAACCTCGATCTCGGACCGTGGCGCTGGTTCACCTTCGGTCTCGGCATGGTCTATCTCGTGGTCGTCGTGGTCCTGCCGCTTCTGGCGCTGATCGTGGCGGCGTTCCGCAAATTCATGTTCATCCGCGATGCCGCCAGCCTGTTCGACCTCAGGCAATATTCGCTGATGCATTTTCACAGCATCTTCGACAATCCGCTGACGCTGCGCTCGATCTGGAATGCGGTCGAGGTCGGAATCATCACGGCGGTCGTCGGCGGAGCGCTGGCCTTTGCGATCGGCTACACCATCCACCGCACCAAGGTGGCGGGCCGGGGCTCGATCGACCTGATATCGACCTTGCCGGTGGCGATTCCCGGCCTCGTGGTCGGCGTGGCCTATCTGTGGGCCTGGATCGGGATTCCCGGCGGGCTCTACGGCACCATCTGGATCCTGGCGCTGGCGTTCATCGCGCGCTTCATGCCGGATACGGTCAAGGCGCTGTCGACCTCGTTCCTGCAAATCCACCGTGAGCTGGAGGAAGCCGCCTGGGTCTGCGGCAAGGGCATGCTCGGCACCATCAGGACCATCGTGCTGCCGCTGGCGCGGCCAGGCGTGCTTGCCGCGATGACCTTGCTGTTCGTGCTGGCGATCCGCGAACTCGGCTCGTCGCTGTTTCTCTACACCAGCAACACCATGGTGATGTCGGTGCTGCTGCTCGACTATTACGAAGGCGGCAATCTCGGCAAGACCGCCGCCTTCAGCCTGGTGCAGACGGTCTTGCTCGGCGTTCTCATCGGCGGCGCCAACTGGCTATCGCGCGGGCAGGCTCAGGGCAGCGTTGCCCGTGCGGGATAATTGAAACCAAGGGAGGATCGGCCATGAATAAAACAATCGTTGCCAGGATCGCTACCAAGTTCGCTACCAGCTTCGTCGCTATTGCCGGGGCCGCCGGTCTCGCGCTCGCGCTCGGCGCGCTGCCGGCGCGAGCGCAGGAATTCGGCTCGCCGGAACTGATCGCGGCGGCCAAGAAGGAGGGCAAGCTCGTCTTCTACACGGCGAATTTTGCCGAGGTCGAACAGCGGGTGATCAAGGAATTCCAGAAGCGCTTTCCCGAAATCAAGGTCGAGATGGTGCGCGCGCCCGGCGGCCAGCTCATCACCCGCGTCAAGACCGAGGCCGCGGCCGGCAAGCTGATCGCCGACGTGGTCGATCACTCCGACCGCGCGCTGATGCAGCCGTTGGCCGACATGTTCCAGGACTATGCGCCGCCGAACGCCGCCGACTACAATCCCGATGCGCAGGTTTCGCCAAAGCTGTGGCCGCGCGCCACGCTGGTGTGGTCGATCGCCTACAACACCGAGTTGGTCAAGAACCCGCCGAAGAGCTGGATGGATTTGACCAAGCCGGAATACGACAAGATGACCGGGCAGGTGTTCGCCCGCTCCGGCGGCACCACCTGGACCCGCATCATGTTCGAGCGCCAGGTGCTGGGAGAGGACTACTGGAAGAAGCAGGCCTCGACCCATCCGATCCTCTATCCGTCGGGCGCGCCGATGTCGGACTCGCTGGTGCGCGGCGAAGTCGCGATGGGCCCGTTGCTCTACAATGCGATCTACCCGAAGCAGAAGGACGGCGCGCCGATCAAGATCTTCTTCCCGCCCGAGGGCGCGCCGGTCAATCCCTACGCCACCGGAATTCCGAAGACCGCCGCCAATCCCAATGCCGCAAAACTGTTCCTGAACTGGTGCCTGTCGAAGGAGGGCCAGACCTTCATGATCAAGGAACTCGGCAATCTGACCTCGCTCAAGGTGGCCCCTGTCTATCCCGAGGGCTTTGATCCCAAGGTGGTCAAGGTCTGGTTCCCGAAATTCGAGGAGTACGTCAAGCTGCACGAGACCTGGGTGGCGGACTGGGACAAGACGTTCGGGTATCGCCAGTGATCGTCATGTTCATGCGACTGAGAATATCATGACGGCGACTCTCGACGTCACTGATCTTCGCAAGCAATTCGCGATCGGCCGGCCCGCCATCGACGGCGTCAGTTTTGCCGTGCCGGCCGGCGAAATCGTGGTGCTGCTCGGTCCCTCCGGCTGCGGCAAGACCACGACGCTGCGCTGCGTCGCCGGGCTCGAACATCCGACATCAGGCGACATCAGCATCGCCGGCAATCTGGTGTCGTCGCCCGAGCGCGGCGTGCTGGTGCCGCCGCGTTCGCGCAACCTCGGCATGGTGTTTCAGTCCTATGCGGTGTGGCCGCACATGACCGTGCGGCAGAACGTGGTCTATCCCTTAAAGCACCGCAAGATGGCGCGCGCCGAGGCCGGCCGCAAGGTCGATGAAGTGCTGGCGCTGGTGGGTCTGACGGAATACGCCGACCGGCCGGTGGTGGCGCTGTCGGGCGGCCAGATGCAGCGCGTCGCGCTGGCGCGCAGCATCGTATACCGGCCGCAGCTGTTGCTGCTCGACGAGCCCTTGTCGAACCTCGATGCCAAATTGCGCTTGAGGCTGCGCGACGATCTGCGCGTCATCCTGAAGCAGACCGGCATGACCGCGCTTTACGTCACCCATGACCAGGCCGAGGCGGTGGTGCTCGGCGACCGCATCGGCGTGATGCGCGACGGCAAGCTGCTGCAGATCGGCAGCCCCGATCAGATCTATAACCGGCCGGCCGATCTGTTCGTCGCCAACTTCACCGGCGCCACCAACGAACTGACCGGTACGCTGGTCGGACGCAACGGCGAATTCGGCGTGGTCGATTTCGGCGGCGGGCACTCTGGCGAGGCGGCGCTGCTGCAGCCGCTCGTTTCAGGCGACAAGGTGCGGATCGCGTTGCGGCCGGAAGCCATCGGGCTTGGCAGAAGCGATGGCGTCAACGCGTTTCCCGCGCGCGTGGTCGATCGCCGCTATCAGGGCACCCAGACCATCTACGACGTCGAGTTGTTCGGCCGGCGGTTGGAGGCGCTCGAACTCGGCACCGCGGCGCGTCATCAGGTCGGAGAGGAGACCACGGTGTCGCTGCCGCGCGAGGGATGCTGGGCGTATCGGGATACGGGGGCGTCGAATTACGAGTAGGCGAAATCGTCATTGCGAGGCGATGCGAAGAAATGACGACAGTTGGGTTGCTTCGCTCGCGATGACGCTTCCTTATCGCGGCTCATGCGCCGCATGGCGCGGCCTTGACAAAGACTACCTCACTGCAGCGCCATTCCCGATGTCTTGACCACTGTCGTCAGCTTCTCATGATCGGCCTTCATCAGCGCGGCCAGTTCGTTCAGCGGCATCGGTTTGCCCGGGATGTTGGCGACCGACAGCTGACGCTGGACGTCGGGGTTTAGCAGCGCCTTGCTGATGGCTTCATTGATTTTTTTGACCAGCGCCTCGGGCGTGGCTGATGGCACATAGATGCCGTACCAGGGGAGATAGGCGGCTTCCGCAAATCCGGCCTCTGCGATCGTCGGTACGTCGGGAAGATCGGCGACGCGGTTGCCGGTCAATACGGCGAGCGGCTTGATGGTGCCCGCCTTGATGTGCGGCAGCGCGAGCTCGAGCGACACGATCTCGAAATTCATGATATTGGTCATCAAATCGATCAGCGCGGGCGGCTGGCCCCTGTAGCCGACATTGGTGACTTGAATGTTGGCGACCTGGAACAGCTTCTTTGCGCTGAGGTCGATCGATGAGCCGGTGCCGGGATTGCCGAAATTGAGCTCGCCGGGCTTGCTGCGCGCCAGTTCGACGAATTCGCCGATGGTCTTGACCGGCAGGGTGGGATTCACCACAGCGACGCTCTGGTTCCAGACCGCGAGACCGACGCATGTAAAATCCTTCATCGCGTCCCAGCCGGCCTCCTTGTAGAGGCCGGGATTGACCAGCACCGCCGGCCCCGTCACCAGCCAGGTGTAGCCGTCAGGATCGCTGCGCGCGACCGCGGCGGTACCGATGTTGCTGTTGCCGCCGGGCCTTGCCTCCACGATGACAGGCGTTTTCCAGTCGCGGCCAACCTGCTCGGTCACCGCGCGGGCGACGAGGTCGACGATGCCGCCAGCCGGGTAGGGCACGATGATGCGAAGCGGGCGATTCGGATAATTGTCGGTCGACTGCGCCGATGCGGCGCCGGCCAGCATGGTTGCGACGACCCCCGCCGCGAAGCCAAACGCCCGGATGCCCCTCATTTTCCCCTCCCATGTCCAGACATCGTTCGAGCGATGTCTTTTGTTTGACGCGTAGTTTGCAGTGATGACGCCTATTCGTTGGCGACCAGTGACGTGATGCTGCGGGCGAGGCCGAGGATGCGCGGCCCGCATTCACGCTCGATCTGCTCGGCGCTGAAGCGAAACGAGGGAATGCCGCAATTCACCGAAAGACAGTCGCCGGTCGCGGTGCGGTAGAGTGGCGCTGCGACGCCAAAGATCTCGCGCCGCCATTCGCCGAGCGAGACCGCAAAACCGCGTTCCCTGCAAAGCTCGCTGTCGGGCAGCGTCCGCGTTTGCACGTATTTCAACTCTTCCGGGCGCTCCGCCTTCACGGTTCTTACGTAGTCGTCGCGTTCGTCCTCGGTGAACAGCGACAGCAGCGCGCGGCCGACCGCGGTGGTCGCCAACGTTCCGGTAAAGCCGACGTCGGGCATATGCGGCACGGCGTCGGTGGTGCGCAGCGTCTCGACATAGATGAAATCGAGGCCGAACGGCATCGCGATCGATACGGTGCCGCCCGTGTAGGCGGCGAAGTCGCGCATCAACGGTCGCGCCAACTGTCGGACTTTCAGCGGCGACAGCACGGGATAGGCCGCGGCGAGGATACCGAGCCCGAGTTCGAAGCGTCCCTTGGCGTCGCGCTTGAGATAGCCGAGCTGCGCCAGCGTGTGCGTCAGCCGCGACACCGTCGGCCGCGACAGGCCGGTAGAGGCGGCGAGATCGGCGTTCGACAGCGCGCCGGTGTTTTGGCGGAACGCCGAAAGCACATCGAGCCCGTGCGCCAGCGTGGTCGCGAACGAGGGATCGCTTTGATCGGCCACGGCTTTCGGCCGGGAGGGGGCAGGTTGATTCAGGGGGGATGTGGAGGCCATGCGAAATATTGGTCGGAATTCCATATATTGTCAATATATCGAAACATATTTGCAAATGGTGTCGACATGCGTTTAGATGCCGCCTCTTTGGGAGGCAGTATGGATTTCGACTTATCCGCGCGGTCGGAGCAGATGCGCAGCCGGCTTTCCGCCTTCTTCGATCGCGAAGTGCTGCCGCGCCACCGCGCCTGGCTCGAACACGTTGCCGTCAGCCGCGAAGCCCCGCCTTTCATGGCCGAACTGCAGCAGAAGGCGCTGAAAGCGGGACTGTGGAATCTCGGCCTGCCCGAACTGGCTGCCGATGAGCCGGGGACGCGGTTGTCCAACCTCGAATATGCGCCGCTGGCCGAGATCATGGGGCGGCTGTTCTGGGCCTCCGAAGTCTTCAACTGCCAGGCGCCCGACGTACCCAACATGATCGCGCTGCAGAATTGCGCCACGCCGGAGCAGAAGGCGCGCTGGCTGCGGCCACTGCTCGAGGCAAAAACCCGCTCGGCCTTCGGCATGACCGAGCCCGATGTCGCCTCGTCGGACGCCACCAATATCGCCACCCGAATGGTCCGCGACGGCGACGACTATGTCATCAACGGGCGCAAATGGTTCATCACGGGTGCCGCGCATCCGCACTGCAGTTTCCTCATCGTGATGGGCGTGACCGATGCGGAGGCTGATCGCACCCGCCGCCATTCCTGCATCATCGTGCCGATGGAGGTATCAGGTGTCCGGCTGGTGCGGTCGCTGCGCTGGATGGGTTGTGAGGATCACACCGCGCCGATCGGCGAATTGGCTTTTGAGAATGTCCGCGTGCCCGCCGCGAACCTGCTCGGCGCCGAAGGCGAGGGTTTCAAGGTCGCGCAGATCCGCCTTGGGCCGGCGCGAATTCATCACTGCATGCGCTCGATCGGGCTGTGTGAACTGCTGATCGAGTTGATGATGGTGCGATCGGCCGAGCGCTCCGCCTTCGGACGCCCCATCATCCAATACGACACCGTGCAGCGCTGGATCGCCGAATCCCGCGTCGAGCTCGAGCAGGCGCGCCTGCTGGCCTATCGCTGCGCGTGGCGGCTCGACCAGACCGGCCACCACGGCGCCTGGCGTGATGTGTCGCTGATCAAGGTAGCCGTGCCGGCCATGCTGCAACGGATCGCCGACCGCGCCATGCAGGTGTTCGGCGCGATGGGTGGCTCCGACGATACGCCGATCCATCAGGCGCTGGCCTGGGGACGCCTGCTGCGGATCGGCGACGGGCCGGACGAGGTTCATCTGCGGCAGATTTTCAGGATGGAGGCGATGCCGGTATGGTCTATTGCGGACTCGCCGTATCTGGCGGCGCGGCCGGCGTGACGGACAGTCACCAATCCTGATTTCCTGAGAGGCGCTTTCGGATGACGGTCATCGACGAACTCCAAAATCTGCACAATGACCCGATCGACAAGGAGAGGTTGCGCCAGAAATACATGGAGGAGCGCAACAAGCGTCTCCGCGCTGATGGCAACGATCAGTATGTTCAGGTCAAGGATCAACTCGCCCATTATCTCGACGATCCCTACACGCCCATTACTGCGCGCGCGCCGAAGACCGACCACGTCACCTTCGCCTTCATCGGCGGCGGATTTGCCGGGTTGGCCACATCAGCGCGGCTCTCGGAGGCCGGTGTTACGGATATCAGGATCATCGAGAAGGGCGGCGACTTCGGCGGCACCTGGTACTGGAACAGATATCCGGGCGCACAATGCGATACCGCGTCGCTGGTCTACATGCCGCTGCTCGAAGAGACCGGACACATGCCGTCCGAGAAATACGCGCACGCGCCCGAAATCCTCGAACACTGCCGGCGTATCGGCAAGCAATATGGGCTGTACGACAACGCGCTTTTTCACACGGAGGTGACGAGTCTGGAGTGGGACGAAGCCGGGTCCCGCTGGGTCATCCATACCAACTGCGGCGATGCCTTCACGGCGCAGTTCATCGGGTTGGGAACGGGTCCGCTGCACGTCCCGAAACTGCCGGGCATAGCGGGCATCGAAGCGTTCAAGGGACATTCCTTCCATACCAGCCGATGGGATTACGACTACACCGGCGGCGATCCTTGCACCGCTCCGATGGAGAGGCTGGTGGACAAGCGCGTCGGGATTATCGGCACAGGTGCGACCTCCGTCCAGTGCGTGCCGCATCTGGCCCGCGCAGCCAGGGAACTCTACGTCTTCCAGCGCACACCGTCGTCCGTCGATGTCCGCGCCAATGCGCCGATCGATCCGGAATGGTTTTCCACCATCGCAACGCCTGGGTGGCAACAGCGCTGGCTGGAGAATTTCACCGCCAACCAGGCCGGCGGCAACGCGACGGAGGATCTGGTTCAGGACGGCTGGACTGATTTGTCGCGGCGGATCCGCAGCAAGATCATGGATCTGCCGCGCGAGCAGCGAATTCCGAAAAACATGCTGGCAGCCTTTGAGGACTCCGATTTCGAAAAGATGGAGGAGATCCGCTCAAGGGTCGATGCGATCGTGGGAGATCGCGAGACCGCTGCAAAACTCAAGGCCTGGTATCGTCAGCTCTGCAAACGGCCGTGTTTCCACGACGAGTACCTGCAGGCCTTCAACACGCCCGGAACGCATCTGGTGGACACCGACGGCAAGGGGGTCGACAAGATCACCGAAACGGGCGTCGTCGTCGCGGGCAAGGAATACAAGCTCGATTGCATCATCTACGCCTCCGGGTTCGAGGTCGGCACCGAATACAGGCGGCGATCCGGCTTCGATCTCATCGGCCGCGCCGGCGTCAGGCTGTCGGAGCATTGGGCTGACGGCATGCGCACCAAACATGGCATCCACGTCCACGGGTTTCCGAACGCCTTCTTCGTGCAACCGACGCAGGGCGCAAATCTCATCTCCAACGTGCCGCACAATCTGACCGAGGCCGCCAGGACGATCGCGCTGATGGTCGGGCATGCGCGTGAGAACGGCTTCAAGGAAATCGAGGTGACCCGGGAAGCCGAGGACAGCTGGGTCGAGTTGCTGCTGACCGGCGCGGGCCGGATGATCGGTGGGCCGGATTGCACGCCGGGTTACTACAACAATGAAGGGCGGGAGCCGGGCCCCGCCGCGCGCCTGAACGTCGGCCATCCCGCTGGCGCGATGGCCTACTTCAAATATATCGACGCGTGGCGTAGCGCCGGGAATTTTGAGGGACTGCAGTTTCGCTGAGGCCGCGTGACGCCCGGCCATTTCACAAAAGTACAAGTGAGGAAAACAGATGACCCAAACAGGCACCAACGAAACCCCGAAGGACGCCTCGGCGCCGGTGCTCGCTCAGCACGCGGCGACCCTGAAGGCGCTGCCGTTTGCCGATACGCGCGATTTCGACGAAGCGGCGCGCGGCTTTCTCGGTACGCTGGATCATGCGCGGATCACCAGCGCGCAGGGCAGGGTGGTCTGGAGCCTCGAGCCTTATGGCTTCCTGTCCGAAGCCGAATCGCCCGCCACGGTGGATCCGAGCCTGTGGCGGCAATCCCGGCTCAACATGAACCATGGCCTGTTCGAAGTTGTGCCCGGCGTCTATCAGGTGCGCGGTCTCGACATCGCCAACATGACGCTGATCGAGGGCGACAGCGGCGTGATCGTGGTCGACACACTGACCTCGATCGAGGGCGCCCGCGCCGCGATGGCGCTGTATTTCCAGCATCGCGGCAAGCGTCCGGTGGCGGCCGTCATCTTTACCCACACTCACACCGACCATTGGGGCGGCGCGCGCGGCGTGCTGGATGAGGAGGCGCTGGCCGGCGGCAAGGTTCCGATCGTCGCGCCGAACCTGTTCATGGAGCATGCGGTTTCGGAAAACATCATCGCCGGCCCCGCCATGCTGCGGCGCGCGCAATATCAGTTCGGGCCGCTCCTGACAAAAGGCCCGCGCGGGCAGGTCGATTGCGGCCTCGGCAAATCGATGGCGGTCGGGGCGGTATCGCTGTTGCGGCCGACCGATCTCATCATGGCGACCGGCGACAGGCGCAGCATCGACGGGGTCGAATTCGAATTCCAGATGGCGCCGAACTCGGAGGCCCCTGCGGAAATGCATTTTTTCATTCCGCGCTACAGACTGCTGAATCTCGCGGAAAACTGTACGCACAACTTCCACAATGTGCTGCCGTTCCGCGGCGCCGACGTGCGCGATGCGCTGGCGTGGTCGAAATATCTCGGCGAGGCGCTGCAGATGTGGGGCGGCAAGGCCGAAGCGATGTGCGGCCAGCACCATTGGCCGGTGTGGGGACAGGCGCGCATCGACACCATGATCCGCCAGCAGCGCGACCTCTACAAGTTCGCGCATGACCAGACCATCCGCCTGATGAACCATGGGCTTACCGCGACCGAAATTGCCGAAACCATAAAGCTGCCCGCAAGCCTCGACGGCGCGTGGCATGCGCGGGGCTATTACGGCCACATCCGGCACAATGTGAAGGCGATCTACCAGAAATATCTAGGCTGGTACGACGCCAATCCCGTCAATCTCGATCCGCTGCCCCCGGTCGAGGCCGGCAAGAAATACGTCGAGTATATGGGCGGCTCCGACGCGATCCTGCAGCGCGCAACACAGGATTTTGCCAAGGGCGAATTTCGCTTCATCGCGCAGGCGCTAAGCCATCTGGTGTTCGCCGATCCCGACAATCAGGCCGCCCGCGCGCTGCTGGCCGATACCATGGAGCAGCTCGGCTATGCCGCCGAGAGCGCGACCTGGCGCAACGCCTATCTGTTCGGCGCGCAGGAGCTGCGGCAGGGCATGCCGAAGGTGCCGGCGCGCGCGGCGATGCCGCGCGAAACGCTGGCGGCGCTGCGTACCGAACAGCTGTGGGACGTGCTCGGTGTCAGGCTCAACGGCCCCAAGGCCGAAGGCAAGCACATCGTGATCAACTGGAATTTTACCGACACCGGCGAGACATTTGTTCTGACGCTGGAGAACTGCGCGCTGACCTATGTCGCTGATGCGCAGGCGGCCACGGCGGACGCCGGCTTTACGCTGCCGCGGGGCACGCTCGACGAAGTGATCGCGAAGCTGACGACGTTTCAGGAAGCGGTCGGCAGCGGGGCGATCAAATTCACCGGCAATCCGATGCGGCTCGGCGAGCTGATGATGCTGATGGACGAATTCCCGCGGATGTTCGAGATCGTCGAGCCGAAGCGGGTGGCGGTGAGCTGAAGGCGCTCGAATTCGCGCTTGGCCACAAGCGCCAGACTGACAGCCAGCGCAGTTGCGTCGCGCAGGCGACACAGGGTTGACTTAGATCAAGCCGCGCCGGCATTTTTTGTCCATTCTGAGCCATGGGCGATAATTCGACGTGTCCGCGGCAGATCTGTGGCGAATTACGCATCGGCTGCTTTGACTCCGGCCGGGGCGCGCGTTTTTCCGTGCCGTTCGCCTGAATGCCCGCGTCCTCAGCGTTGAAAGATCCATACGAAATCCTCGGAGTCGCTTCGACGGCCACGGCAGACGACATTCAAAAGGCCTACCGCAAGCTCGCGAAGAAGCTGCATCCCGACCTCAATCCCGGCCGTCCCGAAGCCGAGGAGAAGTTCAAGGAAGTTGCAAGCGCCTACGCTCTGGTAGGCAACGAGGAGAAGCGCACGAAGTTCGACAGCGGAGAGATTGACTCCGCCGGAGCGGAACGGCCGTCCCAAAACTATTACCGTGACTACGCATCATCGGATCGGGATCACCCCTATCGCGACAGTTCCGGCTTTTCGGACTTCATGGATTC
Organism: Hyphomicrobiales bacterium; assembly: GCA_038212905.1. GTDB lineage: Bacteria > Pseudomonadota > Alphaproteobacteria > Rhizobiales > Xanthobacteraceae > Bradyrhizobium. Next base: position 13,646 of record JBBQUA010000004.1, on the reverse strand, counting down.
GGAAGACGGCTTGGCTGAGCTGTTGCGGCGCAGCGCCCGTTCGCACGCCAACAGGCGTGGTCACGATATGCAGTTCAGGCTGCCGATCGAATTCGTCGAATCCATTGCTGGCGCGAACAAGCGACTGACCTTGCCCGGCGGCGGCACGCTCGACGTCGCCATCCCTCCGGGCATCGCGGAGGGCCAAGTCCTGCGGCTGCGTGGCAAGGGGGAACCAGGGTCCGGCACGGGCAGCCCCGGTGACGCGCTGATCGAAGTGGAAATCCGGCCGGACCGCGCCTTTACGCGACAGGGCGACGACATCCATCTGGAATTGCCAGTCAGCCTGACGGAGGCCGTTCTCGGCGGCCGCATCAGGGTTCCCACGCCGACAGGCACGGTGGCCATGGCGGTGCCGAAGGGATCGAACACCGGCACCTTGTTACGCCTGAGAGGAAAGGGCGCTCCGAGACAGGCCGGCGGTTATGGCGATCAATTGGTCAAGCTGAAGGTCGTGCTTCCCAGGGAGCCGGATCCGGAGTTGGAAGCGTTACTCTCGGGTTGGGTGCGCGGCAAGGACTACAACCCCCGTGACGAGGTGGCGTCATGAGATTGAGCCGGTTGGAATTTCTTTCGCTTTTCGAGATGCGTGCTGAAACGCTGGATGCATGGATCGAAGAGGAGTGGCTGAGGCCGGGAAGTTCGTCCGTCGAGCTGACGTTTTCCGACATCGATGTCGCCAGGACGCGGCTCATTCTTGAACTCCGGGCAGAGCTCGGCGTGAACGATGAAGGCATAGGAGTTATCCTGCATCTGGTCGACCAGCTCCACGGCATGCGTTTGACCTTGTTGGAGCTGCGCGATGCGGTTGCAACCGGAGTTGAACAAATCTAGCCGAAATAGCCCGATTTGCATTTCAGACAGCGCGTGTTCACCGAAGGATCGTTGATGGCTACCCGCCGAACTGCAGCGCTATCGTCCCGAAAGGTAATTTACGCGTCGATCGCTGGAAATCTTCTGGTAGCCGCAACCAAATTGGGCGCGGCCGCATGGACGGGAAGTTCCGCCATGTTGAGCGAGGGAGTCCACTCCGTCGTCGACACCGGAAACTCGCTGCTGTTGCTTTACGGCCTGCACCGCTCCCGGGAACTGCCGGATCATCATCATCCGCTGGGACACGGGCGCGAAATATACTTCTGGAGCTTCGTCGTCGCGGTGATGGTGTTCGCGCTCGGTGCCGGAGTGTCTCTCTATGAGGGCGTCGCGCATATTCTCAATCCCGAGCCGATCAGGAATCCCGCGGTCAACTACACGGTCCTCGGCTTGTCGGCGCTGTTCGACGGCACCGCGTGGTGGATCGCGTTGCGCAATTTCAAGGGCGGAATGAAGCTTTCGAGCGTCGTCGGCGCAATCCACGACAGTAAGGATCCGCCGTCCTTCATGGTTCTGTTCGAGGACAGTGCGGCCTTGGTCGGTCTCGTCATTGCGTTTGCCGGAACGTGGCTCGCGGTGAAATATCATCTTCCGCTGTTCGATGGCATCGCATCGATTTTGATCGGGATGGTACTGGCAACCACAGCGAGCCTGCTCGCCTGGGAAACCAAGGGCCTTTTGATCGGGGAAGCCGCGGATCAGCCGATTGTCGATTCCATCATGCGCATTGCCAGCGAGATGGAAGGCGTGGCGCACGCCAACGGGATCATCACGGTCCATCTTGCGCCCGACCAGATCCTGGTGGCGCTCAGCCTGGAATTCGCGGACCAACTGACCACACCGGAAATCGAAGCCAAGATAGCGGAGATCGACCGCCGTGTGCGTCATCTGCATTCGGCGGTCTTCCTGCTGTTTGTGAAACCGCAGAGTTCCGGCGGGTATGCGGAAGCGATCGGTCGTCGTCATGGGAGCGTTGCGAAGTAGTTGTTTCGCTGACCTGGTCGGCCTTGATGTGTGTCAAGCCGGCGTGGATATCGCTGTGACAGTCTTGTTGATCAGGCTTGTTTCAGCAACCACAAGGCGGCAAAAATGTTGGTGCGTAAGAGATTGCTGTCGTTTTCTGTTCGTGGCGTCATATCGGCATCGATAGCGCTGATGATGCTCACGGGTGAGCCCTCGCTCGCAGCGGCCGGCCCGCGAGGCTCCGTCCGGAAGAATGTCCCGGTCGCAACGGCGTTGAGCGATGTCACTGATTTCAGTTCGGCCCGCCGTCGCCGCCACTATCGCCGGGGTGGAGGTAGCGCCGCCGGCCTGGCGATGATGGGGATGATGTTCGGTACCATCGGCGCGATTGCCGCCCAGCAGCAGCGCAACGATTATTACAACAATTATGGCTATGGGTCCGGCTACTATGGAGGCGGACCGTACTATTACGGTCCGGGATATGGCGGCGGACCCTACTACGGACGCCGATACTATCGGGGATATTAGCATCCATCAGACTAGGTTCGTGCACCGCCGGACCGGCATCGGGAAAGGTTAGCCGCCTACGCCATTATGCGCAAAGCTTTCTCGTCCATCGCGTCGGCCGCGACTGCACGCGCGGAGCGCATGCGGGAACGACACGGCATTGTCGGCACCACGACCGGCATCGGCGCTTGGCAGTGTGCTTGCCGCTCACGCCGCTGACCGTTTCGGAACTAGCGTCGCGTTCAGGGGGCTGGCGGCAACCGGGCTCGCGATGATCTTGCTGGTAGTGCCGGAGACCCGGCGAAGCGCGGAAGCGTAAGCGCTCACGCGTCCATGTTGCGCAGGCGCTGGCGGTTGCGGAGCACGATCTGGCGGGCGCCGGAAAATCCCAGCACGCCCTGGGCCTGCAGCTGCGAAAGCGCGCGCGACACCGTCTCCAGCGTCAGGCCGAGATAGTCGCCGATGTCGCGGCGGCACATCGGCAGCGCCATCAGGCCGGCGACCGCGAGCCGGCGATCCATTTCCAGCAGGAAGGTGGCGACCTTCTCCATCGCGGTCTTGCGCCCGAGCAGCAGCATGTGATCTTCGGCGTGCCTGAGGTCGCCGGCGGTCATGGCCCAGAGGTTGCGCGCGACCTTGACGTCGACGCCGGCGGCCTGTTCGAGGCTGCGGCGTTTCACCAGACGTACCGACGTGTCGATGATGGCCTCGGCCGCCAGCCGGTGCACGGCGCCGGATTCCAGCCCGAAGACGTCGCCCGGCAGATGGAACGCGCCGATCTGGCGGCGCCCATCGGACAGCAGCTTGTAGGTGCGGACGGCGCCTGCAATCACCTGGTAGACATATTCCGCGGGCTCGTCCTCGCCGTAAATCTCCTCATCCTTCCGGTAGGTAAACTCAGTGGCGATCAGGCCGGCGTAGCCGGTGACCGTGCCGAACTGGTCAAGGGCTGCGTGCGGAACCGGGCCGATACGGCTGACGACGGCGGAAGAGGTGAGCGATTCGGTGAGCATGGTCATCTCCTTGCGGCGGATGGCCATTGCTACCCGGGATCATCGAAACCGGAAATTTCGTGCGATATCTTAGGGAGGTTTACCTACGTACAATACCGGAGGTCAGTGTTCGGGGCGGGCGGCGGTCTGGCTGTGCTGAATCGCGCGGCGAATGCGTGTCACCAGGCTCTCATCCAGCAGTGGTTTCAGCAGAACATCGTGCACGCCCGCGGCCACCGCCCTGGCCGCGATGTTCTCGTCGGGGTAGCCGGTAATCAGGATGATCGGCGCCGCCATGTCGCGGTTGCGCAGGCGCCTCGCCAGGTCGATGCCGTTCATGTCGGACATCTTGTAGTCGATTACAAAGCAGTCGACGCCGGTCGAACGAACGGCATTCAGCAGCGCCGAGCCGTTCCTGAAGGTCCGGACGTTGAAGCCGTCAGATTCAAGCAGAAATCGCAGCGAGCCGAGCACATCGGCGTCGTCGTCGACGACGTAGATGGTAGGACTTTGGGGTATCGGCATCATGAGATCGCCACCCGCCGAATACAGAGCTGTTTGGTTCATGATGCCAGCTAACACCCATCGCTGATTTCGCGGCTTGATTTAGCTCAATCGTTCAGCAGGCCGGCCCGCATCGCCAGCCGCACCAGTTCCGACAGGCTGTTCGCCTGCATCTTGGTCATGACGTTGGCCCGGTAAACCTCGATGGTGCGGGGGCTGATGTCGTAGTCGCGGGCAATCAGCTTGTTGGAAAGTCCGGCGATCAGGCCGTCCATGACCTGGCGCTCGCGCGGGCTGAGCGTTGCGACCCGCGCCGCGATCTCCTGGGTGACCACCTCGCTCCTGGCGGCCGGTTCCGCCTGCCGGATCGCCGCGTCGATCATGCCGATCAGCCGATCGTCCTCGAACGGCTTTTCCAGAAAATCGACGGCGCCGAGCTTCATCGCCTCGACGGCGAGCGGAACATCGCCATGGCCGGTCATGATCAGAATCGGAAACCCGCTGTGGCCCGCTTTCATGCGCTTCAGAAGCTCGATTCCGTCAATGCCCGGCATCCGCACGTCGGAGACGACGCAGCCGAATTCGAGGCCCGGCAGGACATCGAGAAAATTCTGCGCGGTTTCGAACAGCGTGACGTTGAAGTCGGCGGACTCCAGCAGGAAGTTCAGCGAATCCCGCATCGCCTCGTCGTCGTCGATGACATAGACCTTTCCCTTGTTCGACATCTGTCAGTTCTCGTTGACTGCTGCGGGCAGCGTAAATCGGAATGTCGCGCCGTCAGCCGCGTTGCTTTCGGCCCACATCCGGCCGCCATGGGCTTCGATAATCGAGCGGCTGATGGAGAGTCCCACTCCCATGCCGGTGTCTTTGGTGGTGAAGAAGGTCTGGAACAAATTGGGCTTGACGTCTTCGTGGAATCCCGAGCCGGTATCGGACACCTCGATTTCGACCATGTCGTCAGCAACCCCGGCGTTCCTGACGATCAGCTCGCGCCGTTGCGATTGCACCATCGCCTCCAGCGCATTGCGAAACAGATTCACCAGCACCTGCTGAATCTGGACCCGGTCCGCCAGCACCAGGTCGAATTCCGGGTCGAGATTGAAGCGAAGCTGGACGTTCTGCTCGCGGGCGCCCGTCAGTCCGAGTGCGCCGGCTTCCTCAATCAGCTTGGAGAGGCTTTCGACGCGCTTTTCGGATTCGCCGCGCGCGACGAAGTCGCGCAGGCGCCGGATGATCTGGCCGGCGCGCAGCGCCTGCTCGGCGGCGCGGTCCATCGCACTCTCGATTTTCGACGTATTGGGATCGGCGCTGCCGGCCAGCAGCCGGCGCGAGCCCTTCATGTAATTGCTGATGGCGGCGAGCGGTTGATTGAGCTCGTGCGCAAGCGCCGACGCCATCTCTCCCATCGCGCTCAGGCGCGAAACATGGACCAGCTCGGACTGCAATTCCTGCAGCCTGGCCTGGGTTTGCTGGTGCTCGGTGAGGTCGCGCACGAACCCGGTGAAGTAGGGCTCGCCGCCGGATTGCATTTCGCCGATTGACAGGTGCATCGGAAAGGTCGTGCCATCCCGGCGCTTGCCGGTCACGATCCGGCCGATGCCGATGATGTGCCGCTCGCCGGTAGACCGGTAGCGTGCGAGATAGCCGTCGTGGCGGGTTCGGTCCGGTTCGGGCATCAGCATGCTGACGTTCTGACCAATGGCGTCCTGTTCGGCGTAGCCGAACTGCCGCTCGGCGGCGGTCGAGAAGAATTGCATGATGCCATGCCCGTCGATGACGATCATGGCATCCGACACCGTGTCAAGGATGGAGCGGAGGTGATTTTCCCGCGTCCTCAGCGTCTCCTCGAGTTGCTTTTCCCCGTTGATATCCAAAGTAATGCCGCTGATATGGCGTGCGACACCGGTCTCGTCCTTGACCAGGCCGCCGCGCTGGCGAATCCATTGACCGGCTCCGGACGCCACGCCGACCTGGAAGGAAATGTCGAAATTGCCGCCGAACTCGGTAACCCGCGCGATCTCCCGTTCGGTGCGCACACGATCGCGCGGTTCGAGCAGCGAAAGAAACAGATCGTAGCTGACAGCTTCATTCGGCGGGATTCCGAAGAGATTTCGCGTTGTCTCGGACCATTCGAGCTCCCGGGTCGCGAGGTTCAGATCCCAGGTTCCGACGCCGAATCCCTCGATTCTGAGCCGGAAATGCTCATTGCGGGCCGGATCGTCCGATGAAAATTGATTTATACCGGTCACGCTGCAGTCTTCGCCTTCCATCGACCCGGCTTCGCGCCGCCGGCGTGGGCCATCGTATATTTTTCCGGGTGTCTTGCCAAACCCAGCGAGCCAAACTCTTTGAGCCCAGTCTCCCGGCCATTGCCGGACCTTGATCTATCTCATCTCGCGCTTCGATCGCCGGGTCTAGAAGGGCCGGAATCTCGTGGCAACGGAGAGACTGGATGAGTTACGCGACCGTCATGGTCAGTCTGGCGCTGGACCAGCCGAACGAGGCTCGTCTCGAAGCCGTCTGCCAGCTCGCGGAACGCTTTGACGCAGGTGTCGTCGGGATCGCGGCGTCGCAGTTCAGCCCGCCGCTTTACTTCACCTCGGGCGAACAGGCGCAGAATCTGATCGACCAGGGCCAGGCGGCGCTGAGCAAGCACATGGCGGAGCTTGAGGCGCAATTCCTCGGCGCGACGAGAAAACGAGCCAAATGGGTCGAATGGCGGAGTGCCATCGACTTTCCGGCCCGATATCTGCTGCAGCAGGCGCGTAGCGCCGACATCATCGTCAGCGGCGGGCTTAGCGATGCGTTTTCTGACCCCTTTGTGCGGACCAGCCCGAAAGATCTGGTGATGCAGGCCGGACGGCCGCTGCTCGTGGTCCCCGACACGGTCTCATGGCTGGATCTGCGCAGCATGCTGGTGGCGTGGAAGGACACCGCCGAGGCGAGGCGGGCAATTGCCGATTCGCTGCCGCTGCTGCGCAAGGCCAGAGACGTTACCGTCGCGGAAATCGTGGAAGGCGACGAGGGCCGGCCGGCGGCGCTTTCGCGGGTGCGCGATGTCGTGGCCTGGTTGTCGCGCCACGATATCGTTGCCCGCGAGCTGGTACCTGAGCAAAACGACGACCGCGACGCCGCGGCTCAACTCGACCGAATTGCCGCCGACGTCAGCGCCGGTGTCATTGTGGCGGGGGCCTATGGCCATTCGCGGTTTCGCGAGCTGGTTCTCGGCGGCATGACCCAGCATCTCATCACCCAGACCGCGCGTTGCGTGCTGCTGTCGCATTAGAGAGCGTTACCACAATCACCGGAACCGATCGGATCGCGCCTTGTATCAATTTCTCGAGCTAACCGCCGCCGGCCACATGACGCGCACCGTCAAGGCAGTGACGCGCGGGCTCACGATGCGCGAACTGGGCCCGATGTTCGAACGTGACGATTTCAACGCCTATCCGGTCGAGGACGACGGGCAGACGGTCGGCCTCGTCACCAAGTTCGACTTCCTGAAGTGTTTTGCCTTTACGCCCAATCAGATGGTCCCGCGCTATGACGACCTGATGAAGCGTACCGTCGCCGACGTCATGACCTCGGAGTTCATCTACGTTCGTTCCGACACCAAACTGACGCGGGTGCTGCAGCTGATGGTCGAGCATCGCTTCCGCAGCGTTCCCGTGATCGACAACGGCCATCGACTGGAGGGCATGGTCGCCCGCGGGGATATCCTCAGGGCGCTCGAGGCCTGTGCCGGCGGCTGAGGTTCGCGAGTAATCGCGGTCGCGAAGCATCGGGAAGCGGACTCAACCCGCCTTGGCCTGATCGTCTTCCGGCGCGATCAAATAGAGCCCGGACATCGGGTCGACCCAGCACAGATGGTCGTGGACCTTGTTCACGCCGCTGACATTCTCCGCGGCGACGACGGAGGCCTGCCGGGACCGGTCGTCGGTAATGATGCCGCCGAGATGGACGATGCCATCGCGGACGACGATGTTGAGGCCCTGCGGGCACCACTCGTTCCTGTGAAGCGCATCGATGATGCGATTTCGGATGTGGTCATCATCGGCGGTCGGATCGGCGATCTCCCGGCCAAGACTCGCCACCGCCTGCAACAGGTTGGCGCGCGATACGATGCCGACGATGCGATCTCCGCGCATCACCGGCAGGCGCCTGACGTGATTCTTCTCCATCAATGCGACGATTTCCTCGAGCCGGGTATCCTCCGTGATAGTGAACGGCTCCGGCGTCATGACTTCGGCCACCTTGCGTCCGTGTTCGTGAACGAAATCGGTTGCGGCCTGACCGGGACCGAGAATGAATGCCAGGAAGCGGCCGCGCCTGCGTTGCGTACCGAGTTCGCTGCGGCGAATAAAATCGCCTTCCGAGACGATGCCGACGAGCTTTCCGGCCGCGTCCAGCACCGGTAACCCGCTGATGTGCCGCTGCAGCATGGTGTTGGCGGCCTCGACGATCGTGGTCTCCGGTGTGACGGTCACAACGGGTCGGGTCATGATCTGATGGGCGCGCATGACGGCCTCCGAAGCTGAAGTTCACTTTGAAAAGTACGATCATCGAGGACAAGAGCCTTGATCGACGTCAAGAGCCGCCTGGCTTCCCGCATTGATGCAGCGCAAGCTGTCGTCCTGCCGGGTGATTTAAAGTTCTTGATATGGGGTCACAAGGAGCAAGCCATGACAGAGGTCTCCGCACGGGATATTGGGATCAGCCCGCCATCGGCTGATGCAGCGGCACGATTTTCCGACGCCGGCAAGGATGCTCTCCATTTGATGATGGGCGTCCAAACGGCGTTGCTTCAGGAAATGATGTTCGCCGGCTATGAGATATTCGACCGTACCCGAACCGAGATGCACCTGTTTGCCGAATTTTCCTCAAAGATTGCCAGCGCCCACAGCGTCGGTGACATCCGCACGATGTGGACGGAATGCAGTCGTCACCAGTTGGATTATATGCGCCGGGACACTGACCGGCTCCTCAGGCATGGCGAGCAGATGATCGAAACGGCCACGAAGCTGTTCGGCAGTCGATCGCGGAACTGAAGCCCGGCCGGAATCCTGCTGCGCGAATGGCATCAATAACGACCGGGGGCGCTGGGCGCGCCCCCATCCCGAGATTGATACCGATGTGATGTGCTAGAGGTGCGATACGGCGACGATGCGATAGGTATGCATCTTGCCGGCCTCGTTGATCGAGACGTATTCACCGGCCACGAAGCGTTCATCGGCGAAGTGAAAGCCCGTCTCGTCCGGCATATTGGTTGCAGCAGGGTAGTGAAATGCCCAGCCACCGCCCGAACGATGGACCAGTTGGCCTGACCGATGGTCGGTGTCCGGCCGTAGTCGCGCTACCCGGCATGCCTCACGGTGTTCTCGCCAGAGGCCTGGATCGATGCGACCCTCGGCGTCAAGTGGCGCGATGAGGACATAAGCCACAGTCGCATCGCCCTCGGGATGACCGGGCTCGCGCGCGAGTTCAAGGCGGATCTGCCGAAACTGCGCTGGAAGCGATGTATTCAGAATAGGCTTTGGAGGAACGTTTTGCATGTCAATGAAACTCCCTATTGGTGGATCTTATGCGAGGCGGAGGCGACACTTTTGATTTGCGTCAAGCGCCACAACAGAGAGAAAATTCGATCTTGAGGCAGGTCAATTCGATTGCCGCGCGAAAGTTTAGAAACGTTACCAGCATACAAGGGACATAGAGTTTGGCGACTGCACCCGAATTGACTGCCACGCCATCGGGCGATGTGCTTGAGTTGCGTCCTGCCGGATCCTGGACCGCCGCCAATGTGACGGCGCTGGAGGCGCTGTCCAACGGCGTTGCGCAGCAGCTCGATCGGTCGAAGGCCATCAAACTGGACCTGGCCGGTCTGCGCGAACTGGACACGCTCGGGGCCTGGCTGCTGGAGAAGATGTCGCGACGGGCATCGTCGGCTGGTCATCCCGTTCAGTTGGTGGGGGTTGACGACAACTACAGCGGGCTGATCGAGGAAGTCCGTCAGGTCAATCGCCGCAACCCGGCACAGCTACCGGCGCTCAATCCCGTCGTTGCCAAGGTAAATGAAATCGGCCGATCCGCCGTCACTGCGACGGAAGACGTGTCCGTGTTCCTGCAGATGCTGGGCTCGCTCTTCATGGCCCTCGTTGGCGTGCTGCGCCGTCCTCGATCGCTGCGGCTGACATCGCTGGTCTATCAGCTCTACCGGGTTGGTTGGCAGGCCATCCCGATTGTGGTGTTGATCACCTTTCTGATCGGCGCCATCATTGCGCAGCAGGGCTTCTTCCATTTCCGCAAGTTCGGCGCCGATTCCTACGTCGTCGACATGGTCGGCATTCTGGTGCTGCGCGAACTGGGTGTGCTGATCGTCGCCATCATGGTCGCCGGCCGCTCCGGCAGCGCCTATACCGCCGAGCTTGGCTCGATGAAAATGCGCGAGGAGATCGATGCCCTCTCGACCATGGGCCTCGATCCCGTCGAAGTACTGATCCTGCCCCGCATCATCGCGCTGGTCATCGCACTGCCGATCCTTAGCTTCATCGGGTCGATGGCGGCCCTCTATGGCGGCGGTCTGGTGGCGCAGTTCTATGGCGGTATGGAGCCGCCGATCTACATTGCCCGTCTGCACGAAGCGGTATCCGTCACCCATTTCCAGGTCGGTATCCTCAAAGCGCCGTTCATGGCGCTGGTGATCGGCATCGTCGCCTGCAGCGAGGGCCTGCGGGTGAAGGGCAGTGCGGAGTCGCTTGGAAAGCAGACCACGACTTCGGTGGTGAAGTCGATATTTCTGGTGATCGTGCTCGACGGGTTGTTTGCGATCTTCTTTGCATCGATCGGAATGTAGCAATGCAGGAAGTTGCGCCGCAGTTCGCGATTCGCGTTCACGACCTCGTGGTCGGATTCGGACGAAAAGTCGTGATCGATCATTTGTCGCTGGATGTCCGCAGGGGCGAGATTCTCGGCCTGGTCGGCGCTTCCGGTGGCGGCAAGTCGGTGCTGATGCGGACCATCATCGGCCTCATTCCGCGGCGAAGTGGCGAGATCGAGGTGATGGGCTCGATGATCGGCGGCGCCAACGACCGGATCACCCAGGCTGCCGCTGGAAGATGGGGCATCCTGTTCCAGCAGGGCGCGCTGTTTTCGTCGCTCACGGTGCGGCAGAATATCCAGTTTCCGCTACGCGAAAATCTGGTGTTGTCGCAGGCGCTGATGGACGAGATCGCCACTGCGAAGCTCGAAATGGTCGGGTTGACGCCGGAGGATGGCGACAAGTTTCCTGCTGAATTGTCGGGCGGCATGACCAAGCGCGTGGCGCTGGCCCGGGCGCTTGCGCTCGATCCCGCGATTGTGTTTCTCGACGAGCCGACGTCCGGTCTCGACCCGATCGCGGCGGGCGATTTCGACGCCCTGATCAAGACATTGCAGAAAACGCTGGGGTTGACGGTGTTCATGGTCACGCATGATCTCGCCAGCCTCAATACCGTCTGCGATCGCGTGGCGGCGCTGGCGGACGGCAAGATCGTCGCCATCGGACCGATGCGCGAGTTGCTGCAATCCCGGCATCCCTGGGTGCGAGCCTATTTTCACGGCAAGCGCTCCCTGATGCTGCAACCCAAAGCGAGTTAAGCGATGGAAACCCGCGCTCCTTTCGCCGTTGTCGGCGCCTTCGTCCTGGCGGCCATCGTCGCCGTATTCGGCTTTATCTACTGGCTCCACAATTCCGGCGGGCTCGGTCCGCGCACGATTTATCACGTCCAGTTCGATGGCTCGGTGCCGGGGCTGCTGGTTGGCGCCGGCGTTCTCTTCAACGGGATCCGCGTCGGAGAGGTGACGGATCTTGCCCTTGCGCCGGATAATCCGCGCCGCGTCGATGCCACGATCTCGGTGGCGGCGACAACGCCGGTGCGATCCGACACCAAGGTCGGCCTGGAATTCCAGGGCCTGACCGGCGTTCCCGTCATTGCGCTGGAGGGCGGCGCGCTGCTGACGAATACCGGTGCGGTGCCGACCCTGATTGCCGAATCCGGCGCGGGCCAGAGTATGACCCAGGCCGCCCGCGACGCATTGCGCAAGGTCGATTCAGTCCTGACTGAAAATTCCGAGCCACTCAAGAAGACGATCGCCAATCTGCAGACCTTCACGGATGGACTCGCGCGAAACACCGGAAAACTGGACGGCATCGTCGCGGGACTGGAAAAAATGACGGGCGGCGGTGCGGCGGCTGCGCCGAAGATCACCTATGATCTGCACGCGGCACAGGGCTTCGCGGCTCCGGGCAAGGCCATCAAGGGCCCGTTGGCGATACCGGAGCTGACGGCCGTTGCGATGCTGATGACGCAGCGCATGCTGTTCTCGCCGGCAGGGGACTATCCGGAATTTGCGAACGTGCTCTGGGCCGACAGCATTCCGAAGCTGCTGCAGGCTCGATTGATCGAGAGCTTCGAGAATTACGATATCGCGCACGCTCCGTTGCACGCATCGGATATCGGTCAAGCCGACTACCAGCTTCTGATCGACGTCAGGCGCTTTCGGGTTGCCGTGGATGCAGGGCCGGCGGCGGAGGTCGCGTTGTCCGCGCGGATCGTCGACAAGGGTGGAAAAGTCGTTGCCTCGCGCCTGTTTGAAGGAAATCAGAAGTTCGACAAGCTCGAGCCGGCGGCAGCCGTCGCCGCCTTCAGCGATGCATTCGGTCGAATGGCCAAGGATATGATCGCCTGGACCGTGGAGGCGCTTTAGGCGCCGCGGAAGAGCCGGCGCGCGGGCGCTGCGGCTGTTGGCCGGCCATCGTTCTCCCCCCCCCCCCGGGGCATTCCCGGGATCGACAGCGACCCGGGACCACCGAGCAGGATTGATCTCGATCAAATTGTTTCCGGCGAGATCGTGGTTTTTGGTTTCGTTTCCTCACGAGAGATTCCACATGAGCCAGGCCTCTGACGCGAAGACCATGACGACAGGTGAAGGTGGCTTGACGCTGATGTTCGCAGCCACCGCCTTTCTCTGCATGTTCGGTGCAGCGAAAGCGCTCGATGCGGCCTTTGCATTCCATGCCTCACTCAGCGCCGCCGCCAGCCTGGCGGCGGTTTTTGCCATTATGAACCGGTATTACGACCGGCCTGCGACGCTGCCGCCGCAGGAAATCAACGGCCGGCCAAACTACTCCATGGGCCCGATCAAGTTCGCAGCCGTGGCCTCGGTGTTCTGGGGCATTGCCGGCTTTGCCGTCGGGCTGTTGATCGCCTCCCAACTGGCGTGGCCGGCGCTCAATTTCGACCTGCCGTGGACCAGTTTTGGCCGGTTGCGGCCGCTGCATACCTCGGCCGTGATCTTTGCGTTCGGCGGCAACGTGTTGATCGCGACCTCGTTCTATGTGGTGCAGAAGACCTGTCGGGCGCGTCTCGCCGGCGATCTCGCGCCGTGGTTCGTCGTACTCGGTTATAATTTCTTCATCGTGATCGCCGGTACCGGCTACCTGCTCGGCGTCACGCAGTCGAAGGAATATGCCGAGCCGGAGTGGTACGCCGATCTGTGGCTGACGATCGTCTGGGTGACTTATCTGCTGGTGTTCCTGATGACGCTGGTGAAGCGCCGGGAGCCGCACATCTTCGTCGCCAACTGGTTCTATCTGGCCTTCATCGTCACCATCGCCGTGTTGCATCTCGGCAATAACCCCGCGCTGCCGGTATCGGTGTTCGGCTCCAAATCGTACATCGCCTGGGGCGGCGTGCAGGATGCCATGTTCCAGTGGTGGTACGGACACAACGC
>JBBQUA010000003.1:0-64299 GCA_038212905.1 Hyphomicrobiales bacterium | reverse complement strand
GCGTTGACGCCGACGCCGCCGAAGGCTTCCATCATCTTGTCGTAGCGCGCGCCCTTGACGAACACGGTGGGCGCGGGATCCGAACCCGCCACATTGACGTCGGTGCCGCGATAGATGCCGTCATTGTTGAAGATGACGATGCAGACCGGCAGATTGTATCGGCAGATCGTTTCCACTTCCATGCCGGAGAAACCAAAGGCCGAGTCGCCTTCCACGGCGAGTACCGGCTTGCCGGTCTCGATCGCGGCGGCGATGCAATAGCCCATGCCGATGCCCATGATGCCCCAGGTGCCGACGTCGATGCGCTTGCGCGGCTGGTACATGTCGATGATGCCGCGCGCGAGATCGAGCGTGTTGGCGCCTTCGTTGACCAGGATGGCGTCCGGCCGCTCCTTGATGACAGTGCGCAGCACGCCGAGGGCGCCGTGATAGTCCATCGGCGAGTTGTTGTTCATCAGCCGCGGCGCCATCTTGGCGACGTTCTCGTCGCGCTTTTTGGTGACAGCACCGGTCCAGTCGGACGGCGGGGCGGTCCAGCTGCCGCCCATGCCCGCGAGCAGGGCGGTGACGCAGGAGCCGATGTCGCCGACCACGGGGGCAACGATCTCGACGTTGGAGTCCATTTCCTTCGGCTCGATGTCGATCTGAATAAACTTCTTCGGCGCATCGCCCCAGCTCTTGCCCTTGCCGTGCGACAGCAGCCAGTTCAGCCGCGCGCCGATCAGCATCACGACGTCGCTGTCCTTGAGCACCGTCGAGCGCGCTGCACCGGCGCATTGCGGATGGGTGTCGGGCAACAGTCCCTTGGCCATGCTCATGGGGAGGAACGGAATGCCGCTCTTCTCGACCATGCTGCGGATCGCGTCGTCGGCCTGCGCGTAGGCCGCGCCCTTGCCGAGAATGATCAGCGGACGCTTTGCCCCCTTCAGCACATCGAGCGCGCGCTTGATGGCATCAGGCGCGGGGATCTGCGCGGGGGCCGCGTCGATCACCTTGACCAGCGACTTCCGTCCGGCCTCGGCATCCATCACCTGGCCAAACAGTTTCGCGGGCAGATCGAGATAGACGCCGCCCGGGCGTCCGGAAACGGCGGCGCGGATGGCGCGGGCGAGGCCGATGCCGATGTCGGCGGCATGCAGCACGCGGAACGCGGCCTTGCACAGCGGTTTTGCGATCGCGAGCTGATCCATTTCCTCGTAGTCGCCTTGCTGCAGGTCGACGATCTCGCGTTCGGATGAGCCCGAGATCAGGATCATCGGGAAGCAGTTGGTGGTGGCGTGCGCCAGCGCGGTCAGACCGTTGAGAAAGCCGGGCGCCGAGACGGTGAGGCAGACCCCGGGTTTTTTGGTCAGGAAGCCCGCGATCGAGGCGGCGTAGCCGGCGTTCTGCTCGTGGCGGAACGAGAGCACGCGGATGCCCGCGGCCTGCGCCATGCGGCCGAAATCGGTGATCGGGATGCCCGGCACACCGTAGATCGTGTTCAGGCCGTTGAGCTTGAGCGCATCGATGATGAGGTTGAAGCCGTCGGTCTGTTCGCGTTCGTCGGCCGCGTTGGCATCGATGCTTTGTACTACTGCGGACATTCCGCTTCTCCCTGATCGTTTTTTGTTACGGACTGGTCCGTCGCTTCGTAAGACGTGCTGTCTTGTTAAAAGAGCTCTTGGCCGTGGGCTTCGACATAGGAGGCGAGGCCGAGCGTGTGATCGCGCGCGCGCTTCTCCGCAAGCTCGGTATCGCGCTCCTCGAGCGCCTCGATGATGGCCATGTGCTCCGGCAACGAGGTTGCGGTACGGTCGACGCGACCGATGGTCAACTGCCGGTAGCCGCGAACATGCAGCAGGATGTCGTTGGTCATATCGACCAGAACAGGCGATTCCGAGAGCGAGATCAGCGCCTGGTGAAAGGCGATGTTGGCCCTGGAATATTCATCGACATGATCTTGCGGCAGGCGGTCCTTGCTGAAATCCTTGAAAAAGTCGCGCAGCGCCGAGATGTCCTTCTTGCGCGCGGTCGTGGTGATCAGCCGTGCCGCCATGCTTTCCAGCGCGGCCCAGGCGCGGATCATGTCGACGATTTCGTTTTTGGTGCGACGTACGACCACGATGCCACGGCGCGGCACGGTCTTGACGAACCCGTCCTGCTCCAGCATCGCGATGGCTTCGCGGATCGGGGTCCGGCTGACGCCGAGACGCTCCGACAGCGCGCGTTCGTCGAGCATTACCTGTTCGGGACTAGCGTAGATGTCCATCTTGAGAATGGCTTCTTTCAAGGCTTCGTAAGCCTTGTTCTTGAAGCTGGTCTCCGGCGCAATGCGGACGATCGCGATTTCAGCCTCAGCCATGGGTGGCGGTGCCTTGGTTGGTTTCCGTGCGGGCATGACTGGTCTCCTCGGTAAGGGAGACGTC
Organism: Hyphomicrobiales bacterium; assembly: GCA_038212905.1. Classification (GTDB taxonomy): domain Bacteria; phylum Pseudomonadota; class Alphaproteobacteria; order Rhizobiales; family Xanthobacteraceae; genus Bradyrhizobium. The sequence continues at coordinate 61,894 of JBBQUA010000003.1, read as the reverse complement.
TTTTAACAGAATAAATCCGAAACAATTTTTGGCATACCAAATACCACCATGTCAAGTTGACAGTGTTTTCGGTATTTCCACCCGTGCGCCTGCCTTGACAATCCTGTCTCTGGCATACCAAATGCCATAGCTGGCCAGGATCGGCCACACCAAATGCTGCAGTGGACGCGGACCCGCGTTCGCGATCACCCGAACCTCGACTGAATCGGCGCCACAAAGCGCGGTTCCGATGTTGGTGTGCGCTGCCGATGGAATTAAAAAACAGACGTCAAGGAGGAAGCCAATGTCGAGTTCCAAAGATGCGGTCCGCAAAATTCTGGATGCGGTCAAAGCGGACAAGCGCACAAGTCTGACGGCGCCGGAAGGCAAACTGGTCTGCGATGCCTACGGCATCCCGGTTCCGAAGGAAGGCGTCGCCAAGTCCGCCGCCGAGGCGGCCAAGCTCGCGGCCGACATGGGCTTCCCGGTCGTCATGAAGATCGTCTCGCCGGATATCCTGCACAAGACTGAAGCCGGCGGCGTGATGGTGGGCGTCAAGACATCAGCCGACGCCGAGGCGAATTACGCAACCATTCTGGCGAACGCGAAAAAGTACAAGGCCGACGCCAAGATCGAAGGCATCCAGGTGCAGCAGATGCTGATGGGCGGCCAGGAGGTCATCATCGGCGCCGTCACCGACGGATCGTTCGGCAAGCTGGTGGCCTTCGGCCTTGGCGGCGTGCTGGTCGAAGTGTTGAAGGACATTACTTTCCGCCTCGCGCCGGCCACCAAGGACGACGCGCTCTCGATGCTGGACGGCATCCAGGCCCACGAGATGCTGAAGGGCGTGCGCGGCAGCGATCCCGCCAACCGCGACGCCATCGCCGACATCATTGTCAACGTTTCCAAGCTGATCACCGATTTCCCCGAGATTTCGGAAATGGATCTCAACCCGGTGTTCGCCACCAAGGCCGATGCGATCGCCGCCGACGTCCGGATCGTCGTCGATTTCGATCCGCCGGCGCCGCGTCCGCGCCCCAACCATGACGACGTCGTGCGCCAGATGAACCGGATCATGAAGCCGAAGGCGGTGGCGGTGATCGGCGCATCCGCCGAGAACGGCAAGATCGGCAACTCCGTGATGAAGAATCTCATCAACGGCGGCTACAAGGGCGAGATCTACCCGATCCATCCCAAGGCCGATGAGATCATGGGCAAGAAGGTCTACAAGTCGATCAAGGACGTCCCCGGCGAGGTCGACATTGCCGTGTTCGCGATTCCCGCCAATTTTGTCGCGGCAGCCCTGACGGAGTGCGGCGAGAAGAAAGTCGTCGGCGCGATCCTGATTCCCTCCGGCTATGCCGAAACCGGCAATATGAAGGGCCAGGAGGAAATCCAGGCGATCGGCCAGAAATACGGCATTCGCCTGATGGGGCCGAACATCTACGGCTTCTATTATACCCACGCCAATCTGTGCGCGACCTTCTGCACCGCCTATGACGTCAAGGGCTCAGCGGCGTTGTCGTCGCAATCCGGCGGCATCGGCATGGCGATCATCGGCTTCTCGCGCTCGGCCAAGATGGGCGTCTCGGCGATCGTCGGCCTAGGCAACAAATCCGATATCGACGAGGACGATCTGCTGACGTTCTTCGAGCAGGACGAAAACACCCAGATCATCGCGCAGCATTGCGAGGACCTGAAGGACGGCCGCGCCTTCGCCGAAGTAGCGAAACGGGTTTCGAAGAAGAAGCCGATCGTGGTGCTGAAGGCGGGCCGAACCTCGGCCGGCGCCAAGGCGGCGAGTTCGCATACCGGCGCGCTCGCTGGCAACGACAAGATCTACGAGGACGTGTTCAACCAATCCGGCGTGATCCGCGCGCGTTCACTGCGGGACATGCTGGAATTCGCCCGTGGCATTCCGGTGCTGCCGACGCCGAAGGGCGAGAACGTCGTCATCATCACGGGCGCCGGTGGCTCCGGCGTGCTGCTGTCGGATGCCTGCATCGACAACAAATTGTCACTGATGACGATCCCGCCCGACCTCGACGCCGCATTCCGCAAATTCATCCCGCCGTTCGGTGCGGCCGGCAACCCGATCGACATTACCGGCGGCGAGCCGCCGATCACCTATGTCAACACGGTGAAGCTCGGGCTTGAGGACCCGCGTATCCACGCGCTGATCCTTGGCTACTGGCACACCATCGTGACGCCGCCGATGGTGTTTGCGCGCAACATGGTCGAAGTGAAGAACGCGATGAAGGCCAAGGGCATCGAGAAGCCGATCGTGGCCTCGCTGGCCGGCGATATCGAAGTCGAGGAAGCCGCCGACTATCTCTACCAGAACGGCATCGTCGCCTACGCCTACTCGACCGAAATCCCGGTCGCGGTGCTCGGCGCCAAGTACAAGTGGGCGCGCGGGGCGGGGCTGCTGTAACGACTGAATGACAAGCGCCGCTTTGGAAATCCGGAGCGGCGCTTGCGCAAGGGAACGCGAAGCCAAGCGCGATTCTGAAATCGAGCAGCGAAAACGCCTTAACAACTCCGGCTTGCTCGCTAAGGTGCGGCCCGCACCTGCACGGATGAGAGGATTGCCTGATTGATGAGGCGACGTCCGCCGGCGCCGGACGCGTCGCCTGCAATTGCAATGACGAGATCGCGCGCCGGCACGACGTATATCAACTGTCCTCCCATGCCCGCGGCAAAGTATGCGGCGGTCTCCCCCGGAGGTCTGGTGATCCACCAAAGGTAGCCGTAGTCCGCTGCGCGGACGGGCGATCCACCGTGGTTATGCTGCTGCGTGGACTCGGTGACATACGTTTCCGGCACGACCTGCATTCCGTTCCATCTGCCGCCGCGGAGATACAGGCTGCCGATTTTAGCCATGTCAAGCGCGGTGAGGGAGAGCCCGGACGACCCTTGCAGATTACCCTCGTCGTCGAGCAGCCAGGCGTAGTTCTCTATCCCAAGCGGTCCAAACAAATGCTGTCGCGCGAAGCTGTTCGGGTCCTGCTTGATTGCACGGGTCAGAACAATTGAGAGCAGATGGGAGGCTTCGTTGTCATAGTTGAACTGCCGCCCCGGCGTGTCCAGCATCGGGCGGTGGAGTGACCAAGCCCAAAGCCGCGCCGATGGCGGCAGTGCGCCGATGCTGGTCGGATCAAATCCGGAACTCATCGTCAGCAGATGCCGAATCGTAATCTCGCGCACGCGGGGGTCGACGCCCGGCGCAAAAGCCTCGGGCAGGAGGTCGCCGAGGGGCTGATCGAGGCCGCTGAACGCCGCCTTGCCGAGTGCGATGCCGACGAGAATCGACATCACGCTCTTGGTCACGGAGCGGACCGGCAGCAGGTCGCCGGGACGGGTCCCATGCCGGTAGTACTCGAACACGGGTAGATCTCCGCGCAGAACGACCACCGCCCGGATCGATCGGTAATTCTCTCTGAGTGTCCTTGAAAGCTCGGCCTGGCGCTCGGCATCCATGCCGCCCGCGGCTGGCGGTGTTCCGGGTAACGGCTCCGCCGATAGCCACGGAATGGGCGCACCGAGCAGCAGCATGGTAATGATGCACGTCGCCAAGCGAAGTCGCGCTCGCCTTTTCACCAAAGTCGGGCTCCTGTTTTCAGCGAAACCCGACCGCCGCGAACAGTCCTTTCTGGACAGCGGCATAGTTTCCGGCTGATATGCGACAAAATGACACGATGCGGAAAATCGTCAATAACAGCGCACCGCATCAGCCTGGAGGAACTTCAATGACCCGCTTTCATACGCGCCTGCTCGGCGCCGTCGTCGCACTGGGGCTCGGGACGGCCGGTCCGGCGCTGTCGCAGCAACTCGAACTCAAGGTGATGGCGCCGGCGGCGCCCGGCGGCGGGTGGGATCAGACGGCGCGGGCGATGCAGCAGGCGCTTGTCGCCGCCGGCGTCGCGCGCAGCGTCCAGGTCACCAATGTGGCGGGCGCCGGCGGCAGCGTCGGCATCGCGCAGTTCGTCAATGGCGCCAAGGGTGACGGCAACCAGCTGATGGTGAACGGTTTTGTGATGGTCGGCGCGCTGGCCATGAACAAGTCGCCGGTGACGCTCGATCAGGTGACGCCGATCGCGCGCCTCACCGAGGAGATCCAGGTCATCGTGGTGCCGGCGAATTCGCCGATCAAGACGGCGCAGGATCTGGCCGCCGCGGTCAAGGCTGATATCGCCAAGGTCACCTTTGCCGGCGGTTCGGCCGGCGGCGTCGACCATGTGATGGCGGCGCTGTTTGCCGGCAAGATCGGCGCCGACGCGAAGAAGATAAATTACATTCCATTTTCCGGCGGCGGCGAGTCGCTGGCGGCCATCCTTGGCGGCAAGGTCACCGCCGGCATTTCGGGCCTCAGCGAATATGACGGCCAGATCAAGTCAGGCAAACTGCGCGCACTCGGCGTGACCTCGGAAAAACGGATTCCCGGCGTCGATATTCCGACCTTCAAGGAGCAGGGCATCGACCTCGTGCTGGCCAACTGGCGCTCGGTGATGGCGCCTCCCGGCATCACGGCGGAACAGAAGAAGATCCTCGGCGACGCGGTGGAGAAGATGGTCAAGTCCGACGCCTGGAAGGACATTCTCAAGCAGAAGGGCTGGGACGACGCCTGGCTTGGCGGCGATGCTTTCGCGGATTTCCTGAAGAAGGAAACCGTGCGCGTCACCGACGTGCTGAAATCGGTCGGCCTCGTCAAATCATGAGCGACCTGCCGCAAGGTCCGGCGTCGCGGCGCGTCGATCCCGCGGGCGTCGCCATTGCGCTCGCGCTCGCCGCCCTTGCCCTGGTGCTGGTATGGGACGCGAGGCAGCTGGAGTCCAATAACCCTTACGGCATGGGCCCGCACGTGATGCCTGTTGTCATCGCCGTCGGGCTCGGCATTCTCGCAATCGCCAATCTGGTCGACGCGATGCGCGGCAAGCTGCCGGCGCGCGAGAGCGCCGATCCCCGGGCGGTGTGGCTGATCCTCGGCGGGCTCGGCCTGCTGATCGCCATCATCGGCCTTGGCGGCGGCTTTATCCTGGCGACCACCGCGTTGTTCGTCACCACATCGAGGGCCTTCGGACGGCGCGCTATTGCCGCCGACCTCGCCATCGGTTTCGCGATAACCAGCCTGATCTATCTCGCTTTCGATCGGCTGCTGACCTTGAGCCTTCCCGCCGGTCCGCTGGAAAGGCTGTTCTGATGATGGACACTTTCGCAGCCCTTGCGCATGGCATGGCCGTCGCGGTCCAGCCGATGAACCTGCTCTATGCGCTGATCGGGGTGCTGCTCGGCACCGCGGTCGGCGTGTTGCCCGGCATCGGGCCCGCGCTCACCGTCGCGTTGCTGTTGCCGGTGACCTACAAGCTGGATCCCGGCGGCTCGCTGATCATGTTCGCCGGCATCTATTACGGCGGCATGTATGGCGGCTCCACCACCGCCATCCTCATCAACACGCCCGGGGAGAGCGCATCGATGGCGACCGCGCTCGAGGGCAACAAGATGGCCAAGGCCGGCCGCGGCGGGCCGGCGCTGGCGACGGCGGCAATCGGCTCATTCGTCGCCGGCACCATCGCCACCATCGGTCTGGCCTTTCTGGCGCCGTGGCTGGTCGATTTCGCGGTGCGTTTCGGGCCGGAAGATTATTTCGCGTTGATGTGCGTGGCTTTCATCACGGTGTCGGCCACTTTCGGCGATTCCCCGATCCGCGGACTGACCAGCCTGTTCATCGGGCTGGCGCTCGGGCTTGTTGGTATCGACAAGCTCACCGGCCAGGCCCGGCTCGCCTTTGGCATCCCCGAACTGCTCGACGGCGTCGAAGTGACGACACTCGCGGTCGGACTGTTTGCGGTGGGGGAGGCGCTCTACGTGGTATCGCGCCGTCATCACAGCGAGGAAAAGCTGGAGCCGGTGCGCGGCTCGCTGTGGATGACCAAGGAGGACTGGCAGCGGTCGTGGAAGCCGTGGCTGCGCGGCACCATGTTCGGTTTTCCGATCGGCGCATTGCCGGCCGGCGGCGCCGAGATTCCAACGTTCCTGTCCTACTCGACCGAGAAGCGCCTCGCCAAACATCCGGAGGAATTCGGCAAGGGCGCGATCGAAGGCGTCGCGGGACCGGAAGCTGCCAATAACGCCTCCGCCGCCGGCACCCTGGTGCCGTTGCTGACGCTTGGGCTTCCGACCTCGGCGACCGCCGCGATGATGCTGGCGGGCTTTCAGCAATACGGCCTCAATCCGGGACCGTTGCTGTTCGCCGAGCGGCCCGATCTGGTGTGGGGCCTGATCGCCAGCCTGTTCATCGCCAACGCCATGCTGCTGGTGCTCAACCTGCCCCTGGTCGGCCTGTGGGTGAAGCTGCTGGCGATCCCGCAGCCCTGGCTTTACGCCGGCATTCTGGTGTTCGCGACCACCGGGACCATCGCGGCAAAACCGTCGGTGATCGAACTATCGATGCTGGCGGGCTTTGGCGTGATGGGCTTTTTGATGCGCCGGTTTGATTTTCCGATCGCGCCCGTCGTCATCGGCCTGATCCTCGGACCGATCGCCGAAAGCCAGTTGCGCCGCGCGATGTCGATCAGCCTCGGCGATCCCATGGCGCTGCTGCAAAGCCCGATGTCGGCGACGCTGCTCGGCATCGCACTGATCGCGTTGGTGGCGCCGTTCGTGATGCAGGGTCTGGGACGGTTCAAGGCGAGCGAGGACTGACGAAAAAACCCGGCACGAGCCGGGTGATCGCCAGTATTCCTGTGAGGCAATGGCGGCGGAGCAATCGACGATTGAGCCGCGAACCCAAAAAACTGCAGATTATATCTCTCCGTCATTGCGAGCGCAGCCAAGAAATCCATCTCCCCGCGAAACCAAAGTGTGTTGTGCTTCGCTGCCCTCGCAATGACGACGCCTCACCGCGTACTACTCTGCGGCTATTTCGTGCGGTGCCCTCTGGTTATCTTGTCGTGGCAGCCCGGCGAAGCGTCGCAAGGCCTCGGCCATCTGCACGCGCGCGCTGACGCCGGTGATGACGACGTCGACCATGGCCAGGGACGAGTGGAAGTGGCCGCGCGCCTTGATCTGCTCGACAGGCACGCCAGCGGCAGCCAGCGCTTCGGCGTAGGCGACACCCTCGTCGCGCAGCGGATCGAACTCGCAGGTGGCGACGACTGCCGGCGGCAGGCCTTCGAGTTGGCCGCGCAACGGCGAGACCCGTGGATCGGTGCGGTCGGCCGGCGAACAATAGAGGTCCCAGAACCAGTACATCAGCGCGCGCGTCAGGAAATAGCCCGTCGCATTGTCGTTGTAGGAAGGACGGTCGAAGGTGCAGTCGGTGACCGGGCACACCAGCAGCTGGCCGGAGATGGGCGGACCACCGCGGTCGCGCGCGAGCTGGCAGGTCACGGCGGCGAGGTTGCCGCCGGCGCTCCAGCCCGCGACCATCACCGCATCAGCCGTGCCGCCGAGCTCAGCCGCATGCCCGGATATCCACCGCGTCGCCGCGTAGGCATCCTCGGCCGCGGCCGGGAAGCGGTGCTCCGGCGCATGGCGGTAACCGACGCTGACGAAGATCATGCCGCTGCGCCGGCACAGGTCGCGGCAGAACGGCTCGTCGGATTGCTGATCGCCGAACACCCAGCCGCCGCCGTGGAAATAGACCACGATCGGATGCGGCCCCGGCGTCGCCGGCCGGTAGAGCCGGTAGGGCAGTGGACCGTCGCTGCCGGGGAGGGTGCCGTCGACGACCTCGCCGACCGGCCGGCCCGCCGGACGGGCTTTGTTGAACTCATTGACGAAGTCGCGCGCGCCCTGCGCCCCGAGCGACTCGATGGGCGGCAACTTCATCTCCGCCAGCATGCCCAGCACCAGCCGCACGTCCGGCTGCAGCCGAACGGCCTCGCCGTCATTGCATTGCACGGCAACGCCGGGGCCGGTGAGCCTGAAACCGAGCATGCCGCGGCTGACGACCTCGTTGCAGATGCTGCGGTAGGGGCCGACGCCGCCGGTATAGGGCATCACGCCCTGCGCCTTGCCGGGGACGTTGGCGCCCGTGTACCAGGTGTTGGCCAGCCGGTGCAGCGTCAGCGATGCACAGTCCGCCATGTGCTGCGCCCAGCCGGCCTGCGCGGTGTCAGTTGCCTCGACCGTCGTGAAGCCGGCCTCGCGCATCGCGATCAAGCGATCGGCGACCCAGTCGACATGCTGCTCGATCGAGACCGCCATGTTCGACAGCACCGACGGGCTGCCCGGGCCGGTGATCATGAACAAATTGGGGAAGCCGGCCACGGTGAGGCCGAGATAGGTCTGCGGGCCGTCGGCCCAGACCTCGGACAGCGACTTGCCGCCGCGGCCCGTGATCGGATGAACCGCCATGATCGCGCCGGTCATGGCGTCGAAGCCGGTGGCGAACACGATCACATCGACGTCGAAGCTGCGCGCGCCGGTGGTGATGCCGGTGGCGGTGATCGCCGTGATCGGCTCCTGCCGCAAATTCACCAGCGTGACGTTGGGACGGTTGAAGGTGGCGTAATAGTTGGTGTCGAGGCACGGACGCTTGGCGCCGAACGGATGGTCGTAGGGGCTCAGCGCCGCCGCCGTGTCGGGATCCGCGACCTTGGCGCGGATTTTCTCGCGGATCAGCTCCGACAGCAGGGCGTTGCCGTCGACATCGACGCCCTGATCGGCCCACAACTGGGTCAATATATAAACGAGATCGCCGGCGGCCCACGCCTGCTCGAACCGCTCGCGGCGCTCGGCATCGCTCAATTGCCAGCTCACCGCGGTTTGTTGCGGCCACGGCACGCCTGCCATCGACCAGCGGGCTTGCTCGCGGTAGCCGGCGCGATCGGTCTCGAGCAATCCGACGCGATCGGCCGGCGCCGGACCATTGTGGGCGGGCAGGGCGAAGTTCGGCGTGCGCTGGAACACCGTCAGTTGCGCCGCTTGTTCGGCGATGACCGGAATCGACTGGATCCCGGACGATCCCGTGCCGATCACCGCAACGCGCTTGCCGGCGAACTTGACCTCCTGATGCGGCCAGCGACCGGTGAAGTAGACCTCGCCCTTGAAATCCTCGACGCCATCGATCTCCGGCGGTTTTGGCGCGGAGAGACAGCCGGTGGCCATGATGTAATGGCGGCAGGATACCGTCGCGCCACTGTCGGTCGTAAGCTGCCAGCGTTCCGCGGCCTCGTCCCACGTCGCCGCGATGATCTTCGTGCCGAAGCGGATGTCACGCCTGAGATCATAGCGGTCGGCGACGAAGCCGAGGTAGCGTAGGATTTCGGGTTGGGTGGCGTATTTCTCCGACCATTGCCACGCGCTTTCCAGTTCCGGATCGAAGGTGTAGCTGTAGTCGATGGTCTGAATGTCGCAGCGCGCGCCGGGATACCGGTTCCAGTACCAGGTGCCGCCGACGTCGTCGGCCTCCTCCAGCACCATTGTCGTGAATCCGGCCTTGCGCAGCCGATGCAGCATATAAAGGCCGGCAAACCCGGCGCCAACCACGGCGACGTCGACCTGTTGCGCCGTACCGCTGCGCGGCGCCTCCGAAGAAGATGCTGCGACCATGACGTCTGGCATGCCACTCCTCCCGTGCTTTTATTTTGCCGCAGGCTACATCCGCGCGACCGGTCTGTCATCAGGACAATTGCAATCCTCGGTAGTCCGCGCTTAAGGTCGCGGCCGCAGCATCAGCAGCGCTCCGAGCCGTCCGTGGATCTCACTTCCGGCACCGCCGACATCGTGTCGTCTCCCATGCTTTTCGCGCGGCGTGACCGTTGAATCCGCCGTTCATCAAGATTAAATTTGACGGCTACCGTTGCGAAACCTCCCTCGGCGGGAAACCTTCTGCTAGCTTGCCAGTTGGAAGGTCCGGGAAAATTGGAAGGGTTGAACATGAAGAAGGCATTGTTGGCATTGGTGACCGCTGCCGTCGTCGGCTTCACCGCTTTGGCGACCCCATCACCGGCTGAAGCGCGGTGGCGGGGAGGTGGTTTTGGACCGGGATTGGCAGGCGGACTGATTGCCGGCGCGTTGATCAGCGGCATCGCGTCCAATGCCTACGGCTATGGTCCGCGCTATGGCTACTATGGTGGTTATGCGCCCGCGTATTACGGCGGCGGATACGGATACGGCGGTGGCTATGGCGGCGGTTATTACGGCGGCGGATACGCTCCGTCCTACTACGGTTATGCCCCGGCCTATTATGGCGGTTACACGTCAACCTATTACGCCCCGGCTTACTACGCCCCGGCCTATTATCCCCGGGTCCGGCGCGTGATCCGTCCATCTTATGTCTATTACGGCGGCGGACAGCGGTACTACGGCGCCCCGCGCATTTACGGCAGTCCGCGTATTTACGGCGCACGCTACTACGGTGGAGCCCGGCACTATCGTCGTTGGTGATTGATCGCGACGCGCATTCCTGACGATGAGCAAGGTCACTGAAAAATTGTGACCTTGCGTGGTGCAGGTTGAATGAGTGCTGGAACCCTTGCCACGGTTACAACAAGGTTCGACTCATGGAACCCCGAATTGTTGGAACGTCCCTCCGCTCCGGTTGTTGACCTGTATCGTCAATTTCATGGAGCATATGATGACTAATCGTCTTACCGTTTCAATCGTTGCTGCGTCGCTGCTCGCATCGAGCGCCGCATTCGCTCAATCCACCACGGTTGAGGGCGCCCGTACCGGTGCCGCGGCTGGTGGTTCCGTAGCGGGTCCGATCGGTGAAGCCGTCGGTGGCACGGTCGGTGCTGCGGTTGGTCTGGGTCTCGAAATCCCGAACGCCGTAATCACCTCGATCCAGGGCGAACGCGCGCCGTCGGTTACCGTTCGCGAGAAAATCGTGGTTGGTGAACCGCTGCCGGCAAGTGTGGAACTGCGAACGGTTCCGAGCCACACCGAATACCGCTACGCCGTGGTCAATGACCGCCGGGTGATCGTCGAGCCGCGCACGCGCAAGATCATCAAGATCATCGACTAACCGGTCGATCGGCAAGATCAATCCTCGCGGGGACGTTACCCTGCGGGGATTTTGCTTGTCAGGACAGTTTTGCGAGGCGGTATCGCCCAATGATCCGGCCGATACCGGCCGCGAGCGCGAGGCCGGCACAGGCCGCCAGCGCGTCGACCACGAAATCCGACCATCTCGCATGCCGTCCCGGCGCCCAGAACTGGAGGATTTCAATTACTCCGATCACCGCGACCGCCATCATCGCCGTCAGCCATCGGCGCTGCGAATAGGCGAGGCCGAAGGCCAGCCCGATCAGGACAAAGGCAAGGGCATGCTCACCGTCCTGTCCAAGATCGGAATGCGGCCGCAAACCCGGCGGTCCCAGCGTGGCGAAAACAACTGCTGCGGCCAGCAGCCAGGCGAGCATTTTTAAGAAGATGGTCATCGCCACCGGATAACACGTTTGTGGGCCGGATATTTCGCAGATGCGAAGTGGCGATGCCCGTTGGTTAATGCCTGATCCTATAGCGCTTCCCGCACGCCGAGGCCGAGCATGAAGCGCTCTCTGATCTGTACCGGATCCCGGCGGGTGGCGCCGACGCCGGGCTTGTCGTCGATGCGCACCCCGATCAGCGTCGGGCCGGAAGCCGACAGCGATCGATCGACCAGACGTTCGAAGTCTTCCTCGTCGGCCGCCCAGGCGCTGTTGGAAAGGCCGGAAGCTATGGCGATGGCGACGATATCCGCCACCGCGGCGGCAGGGGTCGGTTGCGCACCGGTGATCTGATAGATGCCGTTGTCCATCAGGATCATGGTGAGATTTTTCGGCGCCAGCGTCGCGATGGTCGCGAGGCAGCCCATCTGCATCAGCAACGAACCATCGCCCTCGAGCCCGAAGATGCGGCGTTGCGGCTGTGCCAGCGCGACGCCGAGCGCGATCGGGAAGCCCAGTCCCATGCTGCCGAGCATATAAAAGTTCTGCGGACGATGCCCGGCGGCCCAAAGATCGAAGTTGGTATTGCCGATGCCGCCGATCACGGCTTCCTCGTGCTTCAGCTTCGCGACCAGCCTCGAGGTGATGTCGAACCGGTTCATCACCTTGGTGTTGCGGGCAGGGAGGTTGGTGGCCGTGTTCATGGCGTTACTCACTTGTCGAAGACCTTGCCGCCGGTCAGCAGCGGCGAAAGGATCAACGCCACCGGCGCCTGCGTGGTGATGGCCTGCTTGATCGATCGATCGGCGATGAACTCGAACTCGTCGAGCCGGGTGCAGGTGTGATGCTCCATCGCCAGCGAATCCAGCACCGGCCTCATGGTGCGGCAGACCAGCGACTGGCCGTAGTTGAATTCGCCGAGCGTGCCACGCTCCGTCACGAACATGATCAGCGGAATCTGGTAGGGGATCGCCAGCGACGCCAGTACGTTGGCCAGCGTGGCGAAGCCGGATGTCTGCATCAGCACGGCGCCGCGCATGCCGGCCATCCAGGCGCCGGCGACGATGCCGACGGCTTCTTCTTCACGCGCGGTGGGGAAGGTGGTGAAGAACGGATCGGCGTGGATGTTCCTGATCAGGGCCGTCAGGATGCGGTCGGGAACGTAGGGCACCAGCCGCACATCGTTGCGCTTGAGCGTCTGCAACGCGATGTCTTGCCAGCTCCTCTCCTGCGAAGGTGGAGGCGCTGTCTGTGTTTCGGCAACCGCCATCGAATTATCCCTTGTTTCGCGACGATGTTTCGTTCGCGACGTGGTCGCTGCCGACCCTGTGAGGCGCCGAAACTTGACGCGATCTCCCTGAGATCGCTGCTTGCCATCGGTGACGCCGAAACTTGACGCGATCTCAGGGATTGTCAACATGCGCGGACCGTATCCTGATCTGCATCTACCGGCGATGCCCTGGCTATGCTGGCGTGTGATAAGAGAAATGGAAATAAAGAATACCGGGAGGAATGTCATGCGCAGGTGGATAGGGTTGGCCGCTACGACGGTCGCGACATTTGCGGCGGTCGGGATTGCATCCGCGCAGTCATCGTTTCCATCCAAGCCGGTGCGTATTTTTGTGCCCTACGCTGCCGGCGGCGGCGTGGATATCCTCGCGCGCACACTGGGCGAGGTGGTTTCGAAGCAGTGGGGCCAGTCCGTGGTCATTGAAAACCGGCCGGGTGCCGGCGGGGTGATCGCGTCGCAGGCGCTCATCGCTTCGCCGCCGGACGGATACACCCTGATCGTCGTCGCCAGCGGTCACGCCACCAACCCGCTGCTGTACCCGAAAATTCCCTATGACACGTTCAGGGAGTTCACGCCGATTTCGTTGCTGGGATCGTCGCCCAACATCCTGCTGGTGCGCGCCGATTCTCCATTCAAGACGCTCGGCGACATGCTCGCGCAGGCGCGCGCCAAGCCGGGAAGCCTGTCCTTCGCTCATGCCGGGACCGGGACGTCGACGCATCTGGCCGGCGAACTGCTGAAGAGTCTGGCCAAAATCGACCTCACTGCCGTCCCCTACAAGGGAAAGTGGACAACAATGGATTGTTGATTTTTGCGCTGTGATATCAGCCGGTTGTTGGAAATCGGCTTCGGCTTGTGTCTCTGGAATGTCCCCGAGAGCAATTGAGCCAGATGACTCAGCGCCGTAGCTCTTGGCGCTAATTCCGACTCTATCGGAGATACCAAGCGCACTTCACAAATCGATTTTACCTATGCCGGAATGACGGACCTTGCTGCGCTTTGGGATGCAATCATTCCCTGAGGTAGACATACTCGCTACAACCGGCACCCCAAATACCATTCCCCGGATCGACTGCAAAAGTACGAACCTCTTGTAGATTCATCTTTCTCAGGGCCGCGCTCATCTCAGCAACCGAGGCAGATTCATAAGGATATCCACCCAACCAATCATGAACATTATTGGAAAAATTCATGCCTCGGTCACGCTTGTAGTTTCTGACAAACCCGATTGGGTCCCATCCGGTGACCGGAAGAAAACCCAGAAATGCAGTCATATAGATGCCGCGCATGACTGCCTGAACGAACCTGGGGCTATCTTTGTAGAAGTGTTTTACTTTGCGCCACTGCTCACAGCGTGGCGACTTGGTGTAGATCGCAATGGCAAGAAGTCCGCCGGTGTTTACCAAGGTTGCCGCATGATCGATTGCCCGCCACAGGTCCCCCGTGTGGTGCAGCACGCCCCACGAATATACAACATCAAATGTGCCAGTCAGATCAAAAACAGAAACGACATTCGCGGACCATATTTTCCCCGGTGCGAACCTAGTAAGTATATCCCGCGTGGTGCTGACGGAATTTTCGTCAATATCGACCGCGGTAACCGATGCGGCTCCAAGTTCAAGCGCGGCAAGGGCGTGAAGGCCCGACCCGCATCCGATGTCCAAGAATGTTTTTCCAGCTAGGCCATCCGGGAATAGTTTGCTCAACGCTACGACTGCCTCATTGATCCGTGATGCGTCAATCGTCTTGGCGTAGTCGCGCCAGTTCTCGCCAAATTCAAAATGGGTTTTGCGCTCTGTAAGGCTCATCACTTCCCCTACCACAACCCCCATCCCCCATCAACGCCCCTGTGATGGCGAACAGCTTGGAAGTTTCAGCGCCGTGCATGCGGGTGAGGCAGCTATGGGCGGGGGGCCTTAATTCCCCGCATCTTCTGATCTGCCATTGCCTCTGCACATTGCTTTTTTTCGCCTGCCTCATCACCCATCAAGCCTGCCAAAGAGCAGTTGGAGATCAGAATTTCGCGTCGCCGCTCAGGGTGATTTGCTCGATAAAGGTCTAAAGCGAGACCTACACAGCGCTGATCGCCTTTGCAGTTGGTCTTGATGGTCTCGACGACGTTATATGGCTCATCGTAGGAGTAGCCGATGAAAGGATTGTCGCCAGCGGAAGCAGTGGCCGCGCAAAGTGCGAAAGCAGCCGAGAGTAAGAATTTACGAGACATTGGTGTGCTCCTTTGGCGTTCGGTCTGCGCCATCAGCTGCCTTGCCAGATTGATATGGCTCAAGTTGAGCAAAATAGAACACTGCGCTTGCGTCTGTTTGACAGATCGACCGCGCGGCCCAGCTATCTCAGATTCAATATCGCCCGCTCTCGCCGGATGCATCCGCAGGAACGAACGCCCTTTGATCTCAATTTAATTCCGCTGCGAACAATGACCACGCCGCAATCGCATCGACAACGCCACGTCGCGGCGCGGGTGCCGGGTGAATGCTTCCGCCATCCGGCGCGGGCGATGACAACGAGCCGTCCGAATCTTTTGCCCAGCATCGGTTTGACGTTTGCGCCGCGCATGGTGTCATGCTTTCCCGCCCACTACGCTTCCTCCGGTGGTGCCTGACCATCGATGATATCGCGAACGGTCTTGGCGGTGCGCGCATGTTCGGCGTTCCACTGCGTTATCAGTTCGGGCAGAATTTCATTCCAGCCATTGCCGTTTTCGCGCTTGTCGCGATTCTTGCCTTCGATAGTAGGGAAGCGCAGATGCCGCGTTTCGCCCTCGACCGCTCGATTGAAATCAGAACGCCACCAGCCTTCGACGATGGATTTTTCGGCAGGCTCCAGCAACTCGTTGCGCCACAGATACCACGTCGGATTATCCGGCGGCTCGATGCCAAGATCGTACATGAAATATTCGACGGGCCGCGATCCCGGCACTTCGTTCGACATCAGGTAATCGCGATGGATGGCCCAGCCCTTTTCGCTCAGCGGGCCACGGCCTGCTTCCCAAGGTTGTGGCAGCTGCTCGCTGCCGACATTGTCGCGACGTTCGGCCACTGTGGCTACATCTCCACGTTCAAGGCGCGAAGGCCTGCGAGGAATGCCGAGAAGTTCGAATGCTCATGACTGAGCAGCGGATGGGCGCGACGATTGCCGTTCCGATCCTTGATCGTCTTGCCATCGATCTTGATTTGCGCGCGACATTCACGGGATGCCTGATGCGCCCTCAATGTCGCGGCCAGCACATGGCAGCCGCTGCGATTCAAAATGTAGTCGCGGTGGATATGGTCCCAAATTGCATGCTCAGGTTCGCCGAGATCGGCCGGGCATGTCGGCGGATCGAACTTGGTTGCGGCCGGACGAAGCGCGGTGATCGTCGCTGTTGCGGCGGATTTTCTGCCAGTCTGTTTCATCGGATTTTCCTCGTTTTGGATTTACACGCCCGGATTTCCGGATTTAAAAGTGAGTCAAGGCAAGCGCGAACCGTTACATCCGTCGCTGCAGTAATTCAAAGACGCCCCCCCGGCCCGTCAATTTCGCTTATTCACTGTTTGCCGTCCCCGTAGACGGGATGTTTCGGATCAACCGGCCAGCCATCGGGGCCAATGTCTTGGAGGAATCCCCGAGATTTGTTGCGACCATGCATGACCTGATGACAATCGTGGCACAGCGATTCAATCGGTTCAAGCAATGCTCTGGTAAGGCTGCCGTCGATAGGGGTTATGTGATGGCACAGTCGCGCTATCGTTGTCCGGCCTTGGCGCTCACACTCAGCGCACAATGGGTGCGCCTTGCGGTGCTGCTCACTGCGCTTCCGCCATCGGCTGGAGTTGGAATAGATTTCAGGACTCTGTCGGGCCAAGTGGTGGTTATCCCTTCCGCATTGCATTGATTGAGCGGCCAGCGCCCATCATCTCTGGAGCAAGAAAGCGCTGGCCGCCGTTGCCGACACGTCGCGGGCGATGGACCGCATCCCGCGACGTGCCGGACTTTATCGAACGGAAGAACTGGGAAGCACCTCCGCTCGAATTCTTTAATTCGCCTTGACCTCGCGAAACAAAAGGTGCGCTACATACCCAACGTAGCGCACCTTTAATTCGCCTTGACCTCTGCTCGCGCATCGCTGGAAATTCCGCGAGCGATAGAAACCAGAATGGCGGCAACTGCGACTCGATCATCCAGCTCGGACGTTGAAACGAGTTCTTCGATTGCCGTCGCTAGACCCAGCGCAACGCGAGTCGGCGGAGATGAATCAATAACCACGTTAGACAAGAATTTGCGAAGCAGATTGTAATCGTGACTCGCACCATCGATCTGCGTCATGCCGCTCGTCCACTTCGAATCTGAGTGATGTTGCCGACGTTGCGATCAACCGCTGCGGCGTCACTGTCACCCGCAATCTCTTCGACCCGCGATGCGAGATCGGCGACGGTTGCGGCCAGCGAATCGATCTGGCGCTGCATCTCATCGCGCATCGCGTCGAGCGCGCTGTCATATTTTTGCACCAAGGCTTTTTCGGCGCATCCGGACTCAGCGCCGACCGCGTCGATCACTTCGTTGATCTTCGCATCGATGAGTTGATCAACATGAGCCATCAGCGCGACGGCGCGCTGCTCGTGCGTCGGTTCGGGCGCGGACTTGGACTTGGGCAGCTGCCAATCGGGATCGCCTGCATATGAGCGACGCGGTTTGTGATCTGGTTCGGACGGTGCAGCGGCTTCGCGTGCGCGTTCGATGATCGATTGATGATCCATCTTCTAAACTCCAGCGTGGCGGTGTTCAACATCGTCGGCGGCGTCGCGCAAAACTTCGGCCATTTTTACTTTGTCGGTCAGTGTGAAGCGTTCCGCGAGATATGAAATCGCGCCTAACATTTTCATCGCGCATGCGACCGCTTCGCCCTCACGGCCTATTATCGTCGCCATCAACAATCCAATGCGATCTTCGGTTGGTAGTCTGGAAACAGCGGTTATAGTTTCGGTTATAGTTTTCGTCGAAGACTTCATCAGAATTTACCAGACTACGTTCTGAAGCCAGACTAACCCGCCCGGTGAGCGCAAGCCCCAACTCACACCCAACGAAACCTTCAGCGCGATCAAGTCGGACTGCCATAGATCGAGCGACTTCGAAGCAGCTAAACCACCGACGTTGATCGGAGCGGGCACTGTGTCGAAATGCAGAACGCCGGTATCGGCCACGTCGTAAGTTGGCGACGCATCGTAAGCCACCGCCAGCGCATTGGAGGCGATGCCGATCACGACACCGTCCGCGACTGACGATGAGATCAAGACGGTGAACGGCAGTGTCTCGGCCATCAGCTTCAACGCCCAACCTTGCGACGGTGAAGCGATCAGGATAACCGGCGCATTGCCGCTGATCGGACCCAACGTCGTCAAGATCAACCGAACGTCTTCTTTCATCGCTTCGAATGTGTTCGCGTTCGCAGACACGCCCGGCGTTGCCGCTATACCGAATCGCAAACCGGGCGGCCGGGCTGCCGTCGCTGCGTTCGCATCGAACGCTGAAACCTCACCCGCGAGGTTCGTGTTCTCAGTGACGGCTGCCTGCACCGTCGTTAGAATGTTCGGCGTCGAATGCTGGAATGTCTCGCGGCTGAAAACCGATATTGATTTCAGGACATGCCGCGCCAACGCGTTGTCGCCGACCGCGAGCGTTCTGACCGGAATCGGTTGGCCTTCGCCGGGAAAGCTTCCTGCAGTCGGATCGCTGAGTAGCGACGCGATGTTGATCAGATAGCTGGAGCCTTTGTCCCAGATGTATTGGAAACCGGCCGCGCTCAGCAGCGGACTCAGCGCCGATGCCGGACCAAGCGATGCGAAAAACGATGGCACTGCCAACGTGGTCAACGCGCCAGTGTTGCTTATTGATGTCGGATTGCTCTCGGCTTTCGTGACTATGTCGGCAAGTTCGCGATCACCGGGAAAGTCTGTTTCGAGGATTTCGCGCGGGTAGAGTTTGCGAACGTTCGCGAGTAGCGCGACCGTTCCAGCGTTGGGCACCAAGGCGGCGGCGCGATTGCGGAGCGCGCGGAAA
Source organism: Hyphomicrobiales bacterium (assembly GCA_038212905.1). Taxonomy (GTDB): domain Bacteria; phylum Pseudomonadota; class Alphaproteobacteria; order Rhizobiales; family Xanthobacteraceae; genus Bradyrhizobium. The sequence continues at coordinate 43,195 of JBBQUA010000003.1, read as the reverse complement.
TCGAGGCGCGCGGGGATCGGTGATAACCTGCTGTTCTGTGTCATGGCGCAATTGTACGCCTTCGCAAATCCCAGATTGTCACGCGTGACCGTCATCGTCATCCGCACCGAATATATCGGCCAGCTGCTGAAGCAGCTTTCTGGCGACGGCGGCCGGATCGTTATCGGCGTCCCATTGGGTGCACCACCGCGCCGCCACCATGCCGTCAACGGTGTTGGGTGGCAGCACAGTAGCCGCAGGCAGGACGACGGCCCCAGCGTCCGCGCGCTGGCGCTGGAGACGCTTGCGTTCGGCCGGTGATACCGGTGCGGCGGCAGGCGGTGGCGGCATCGGAGGGCTGACAATGCTCTGTGGTGATTTTACGCGCATGATTTGGGCGCTTCAGGTGAAGGCGTCACGCGAAGCGTCAGCGCTCTACCCCATTGAGGCTGATATAGTATTTCGAAAGAGATGACGCTCGTGACACTATGACAGCAATTTCCCCACCCCGCCCACGCACACTTTCCCCCGACGCACCCCTGCCATCGTGACACGCTCTTCCTTTTCCCTATAGATGAAAAATGTGTGTGTTGAAGCGTCATAGCGTCATGCCGATGCAAGTTGTTTCTGTGTCGCAGGGGTTTCTCGTCGGTGACACTTCCAAAACTCCATGCGTCACTAGAGCGTCACGGGGGGGTCGAAGTGTCATAGCCCTCATCAGTCGCCATCATCCTCCCGCTCCCGCCGCATCTCTTCGGCCTCGTGCTTGCTGAAGTCCGCTCGCTGCAGACGCTTTACCGTCACCCGGTCCAGCCAGCCGTCAGGGATCAGCTGGTTTACTTTTTTCACGCTGTCACTCGCCTGCACTATGCTGACAGCACCCGAAAACTTTCCCGACGTTGTCGCCGCTTGCCAATACGCAAGCCCGGTTTTGTTGAAGTGCATTCCGATGTAGTAGCGGTGGCTGCTAATCCGGAGGTCTTTCGAATTGACACCGATGCAGGCATCACCCAACGCAATCAGCGCGCGGCTGATAGCGTCGTTCTTTGGAATGTTGCGGTCAGTCGATTTATTTTGCTCCCACCAGACTGAGAATGCCGAGCAGAAATCGGGTACCCGCATCGCATACCTTTTGCCATACGTGGCGCACTCATCAAGAAAACCGGCAACGATATTGCCAGCGGCCTGAAACTCATCAAGCGCTGCCTTGCCTTCAACGGTGTTTTCAATATGCCCGCGTTCCGACGCGCGCCGCATCCCGGCCAGCGCCCAATTAAAAATGCCGGGCTTCTCGCGCTCCAGCAGGAACGTATCGAGATGGTCAAAGCCTGACTTCTTGGCGTCGAGAGCGACTCCAGTCTTGATCTTCTCATCGAACACGGTGCGAAATTCAATGATGACAATGCGGTTGCGGATGGCTGCCGTCGCCTCACTGATTTGAACCGGAGGATTCGTACACCAAAAAATAGGCGCGGTGATCTTCTTGGTAAGCAGCGGCATGCCCTTAATATTGATCGATATCGGGTCACCGGAAATAATCGACTTCACCCGCGCCGACGGTATCCACTTTCCAGCGGTGAATGCTTCGTGAAGCACCCAGGGCGCACGGCGAACAAATTCCTGCAGGCCGTGAGTGTCGTTGATATTTTCGAGCGCGGTCGCAATCGGGTGGTCAGTCAGCAGCCCGGTGATGACGTTCGTCGTCACCGACTTGGAAGTATTCGACGGGCCTTGCATGACGGTGGCCTTGGACAACGCCTTCGACTTCCCGTCGATCAACGCCATGCCCGCCAGTTCCTGAATCATCTCGATAGTCTGCTTGCGCACCACCTCGGGGCGATCAGCAAATGCGTCGTCAAGTGTACGCTCCCACAGCGGACACTTCGCCCCCACGTCGTATTCAATATCATTAGTCCATGTCGCAAAGTGTTCGCTGGTGAGTTTTTCCAGCTCCAGAGTTTTTTGATCAATTAGGAATCCCTTGACTGGAATTTTTCCGTGAGCATCCCACACCACCACTCTACGAAACAAATCAGGGTGACGCATGATCCATGCCCGCGTTTCGGCAATCAGGCGCATCTTGCTTTTGTAATTCAGCAACCGGCACGCGGTTTCGATACGAACATCAAGCCACCGTGTTTCTGTCTGCAGTGCCCAGAGCGAGCCGGTGCAGAACCAGATTTCGGTCCCGGTGATCAGGATATCCTCGCCCGCATCCTTCATCTTCCCAATGACGGCATTGCCAAGCTTGACGTGCGGCTCTTCTTTTTTCAGGGACGTTTTCGGCGGCGGTTTCTTGAACGGCAAAACATTGGCGGGCGCAGCACCACCACCGGTCACGCTCTGGTGCTGCATGACATTGTCATGCGGCTCGGCGTGGACGGGTGACGCGCTGTGGGACTTACTGATATTATCAGTATGTTCCGCGTCAACGGGTGACGCGCGCTTGGCCTTTTCCGTCGCTGCAACTTTCGCCGCGACATCGGGATATTTCTTGAGGCAAACTAGGCAGTCCTTCCTAATGTTGCGTTCCTCACGCGTCCAATTCCAGCGCTCGCCATATCCGCCCGCAGCGGCGCGGGTGGCAGCGAGCAGAATTTCCACGACTTCATCGACGGTGTACCCCGTACCAAGCATTGACAGTGCAACATTGGTTTGCGTCTCATGAATCGATGCGTCGCCGATACCCATGTACATCATCGCGGCCAATCGAGCATCGACATCAATCGGTGTTTTGTGTTCCTTGGCGTAGCGCGTGAAATAATCGTCTTGCCCGGCCGTCACCGCAGCCGGACGTTTCTTGCGAAAGATTTTCGGCGACGTGATCGACAACATTTCTTCGAGATCGTCCAACTCATAGCGCAGGCCGGTGTTGGTCAGAACTTCGACTTCGATCCACGCGCCGTTCTTGGTGTTATGTGTTCCTGGCAACCGGAGCACCCGCGAGACTTCGGCACATTGAATGTCACCGCCGACAAGATCGGCGATCTGGCGCAAGGCCATCTCAATGCGCTCTTTGTTCTCTTCGCTGGCTTCCAGCGCTTCGGTGAACGGCCAATAACAATGCAATCCATTTCCGGAAAACACGGTGGCGCTCGGCGGCATCGAAAGATTCTTCAGGATGCGCTCAACGTCGGCGCGGTTGTCGGTGACATCCTTGAAGTCAATATCGGCGTGAAGGCCAATGATCTCGGCGATGTTTTCCTTGGCGCGGCGTTGCCCGGCCTTGACGGTGTTGACGCAGAAAAATAATCCACGTTCGGCGCGATCCCATTTCTTGATGAACTTGGCAATGTCGCCGGACTGGCGCGTGAAAACGTGGCGCTCTCCCGGCTGGTTCGGATCGTCGCGCAGATTTGGGAATGTGCAGATATAGGTCGGCTGTTCGGTAGTTGCTCCAAACAGCGCTTTGATGAAATCAGCCGCTGGATTGTGTGCGCTGGACGTGTTAGGGTTTTTGCTCTCACCTGACGCGATTGAAAAACCCGCCGCACCGGACGATTGCAGATCGTCCGGGCGGCCCTTTTTTTGATCCATTACGCGGCGACGCTGGCGTGGCCGATTTTACGGGCGGCTTGCTTCGTGGCAGCGGCCTGCTTCTTGGCAGCGGCTTCCTTTGCGCATTCCTTGGCGGACGCCTTCTCGCATTCAAGCGCCCACTTCGCTTCGTTCTCATTGGTGATGATGATTTTCTTTTGCAGCAGGCGGGTTTCGCGCGGTCCTTTGCCCTTCTCCTGCATTTTATAATAGAACGACGGTGAGATGCGCCATGCGGCGCAAAATTCCATGATCGTTTTGCTTTCGCGGGGCACGTCGGCGGTCGCAAAGGCGCGGGTTGCACGGGCGGTAATCGTGCCTGCTTTGGACTTCTTTGGCATTGGTGTTCTCGCTCATATGTTGAGCGCCAGCGGCGGACGGAAAAATCACAGCCGCGCGGGCGCTGGTGAAGCGTTGCGCATTGTTTTCTCGATTTTGCTTTGCTGATTTTTCGTCCGTCGCGCTCTCGACTGAGCGGGCGGGGCTGAGTGACGGTCCTAGAAACCGCCAGCCGGTTTGTTACCCCGGCGAACATATCCAAGTATGGGGCTGGCCATAGGGAAGCACAAGGGGAATTGGTGGAGCATTAAACGTGAAAATGGCTGAGAGGTGGCCTCCCAGAATAAACTGGCCCGAAAATGCATTCCGGCCAGTTTATCGAAATGGCCCAAAAATAAACTGCGCCGAAAATCCATCCGGCGCAGTTTCGACAATCAACCAACCTTGCTCGCTTACTTGCGCAGCGGCACCACATTGCCCGCCGACTCACCGCCGAAATCCAGCAGCGTTGCGCGCGTCAGATCGTCGCTCACGTCGGAAATATGCCGACTGTACACCCGCTCGATCTCACCAACCGACGTATCATGGTGCGAAGCGACAACCCTGATCGGCGTCCCCTTCAGCAGCTGGCGCACGATTGAACTATGACGCAAGCTATACGGCGAGATTTCCGGACCATGGCCAAGCCGGGCAGCGACGGGACTAAACTGCACCGACAATTTGTAAACCTTGGTGAGCAACAGATCGTGCGCGCGAGGGCCGGTTGCGTTCTTTCGCAGCAGCGCCGCCAACCGCGCCGAGATCGGCACCGGCTTAAATCCGGCTTCGCGGTTCTTGCCCTTCAGTGAAGTGGGCAGCATCAGGCGCGGCGACTTGTTGCCATCTTGCAGATCGCGCACCTTCAGCTTTTCGCACTGACTTTCACGCGCCCCGGTTTCGGCAAGGATATCAATCCAGATTCCGAGTTGATCGTTTTCATCATGGCACGCGCGCACTAGCGCCGTGACTTCTGCATCCGACAAGATGACGTTATCGCGCGCCGTGTTGGCATTCTTCAGGCGGCTTAGTGCGTCTTTCCATTCCGCACCGTTGACGATGCGCTTGTCATTGCGTTGCGCCAGATTCAGAGCAGCCTTCAGGCTTCGGCCGATGCGATCTGCGGACGATGGCCGCAGGCCACCGGCCACCAAACGATTGCGCCAGTCGGACAACTCTTTGCTCTTCAAGAGCGCCACCGGTTTACTGAGCAGCGACGGCGAATCCTCCATGTTGAATTGTATCTGCGTGGCGTTGGTTACCTGTGCGCCGCGCGCGATGCAGTCGGCCTTATAGTCGGCGATGGCTTCAGCAACCGTGATCAGGCGCGCCGAGTTGCCCTCGCCGACGCGCGCCAGTTCGCGGGCTTTCGTCATGGCTTGGTCGAAGTCCAAAACGCTGTTGCCGTTCGCCGCTTCGAAGTCGTCGGCGGCGGCGAGCTTCTTGATCCAGTTTTTTGTCTTGACGCTCCACGCGCCAGCGCCGAGATTTCGGCGGAAGAGCAATTGAATGCCGGTGGAGATCGGCAAGCTATAGCTCTTGCCGCGCACGGGCAGGCGCAGGCGAGCGGTTGGCGTGCTGAGCGAAGGGGATTGGATGGCGCGGGCGCGGGGCATGGTGGTCCTTTCAAGGTGCTATCGTGGGCCGTGGCCGCGCGGCCACGACCCGGTTGGTATCCGCGGATGCATACCGCGGTGTGCGACCGCGGATGCAGAGCGTCGGGCACTGTCCCTAGAATGTCCCTGTGAGGGGAGAAAACACTAGAACAGTCAGGTGGACAGTGGTGGATACAATATTTGTGATTTCAGAGGCTTACGGTTCTAGGGAAGGCTACCATGAAGCTTGGTGGATAGCCAGAAATCCCTACAAGGGCGGCGCGCCCGCCATCAACGATCTGCTGGGCGGGCAGATTGCGATGTCGTTCAACAATGGCCCGGAAGCACTCCCGCAGCTCGAGGCCGGCACGCTGCGCGCACTCGCGGTCACCACCGCCACACGGGCGCCGTTGCTGCCCAATGTGCCCGGCATGGCTGAAACCGTGCCGGGCTACGACACCGAGGTGTGGTGGGGCCTGCTCGGACCTGCCGGCATGCCCGCCGATCTCGTGACGAAACTCTCGCTGGATTTCGTCGCCGCCTTGAACACCGAATCGGTGAAAGCGCGGCTGGCCAAGCTCGGCGCTGTACCGATCGGCAGCTCGCCGAAAGAGTTCAGCGACAAGATTCGGGCCGACTACGAGAAGTGGGATCCGATTATCAAGGCCTCCGACATGAAGGCGGAATGACGATGACGATTCCCGCCTGCCTGCCACCACGCGACGTCAGCAAGCCGAAGGTGCCGCCGCCGCCTGGTGCCTGCGACACCCATGCCCATGTGTTCGGACCGGCGGCGCAGTTCGCCTATGCCGACGACCGCAGCTACACGCCGCCGGATGCGCCGCTCGAAAAATATCTGGGCATGCTCGACACGATCGGATTCGCGCGCGGCGTGCTGGTGCAGGGCAGTGCGCATGGCCGCGACAACACAGCGATGCTGGATGCGCTGGCGCGGCAGCCCGATCGTCTGCGCGGCGTCGCGGTCGCCGACGCCGATATTTCGCCTGACGATCTGCGTGAATGGAATCGGCTCGGGGTCCGGGGGCTGCGCTTCAATCACTTCTTTCGCGACGGGCAATTGCACTACCGCGGCGGCGTGCCGCTGTCGGTAGCCGAGGGGCTCGCGCCGGTGATGGCTGAACTCGGCTGGCATCTTCAGCTCTGGATCGACGTCAAGGATCTGCCGGAGACCATTCCGGTGCTGAAAGCGCTCGGCCTGCCCGTCGTGATCGATCACATGGGTCGCACCGACGCGCGGGCCGGCACGCAGACCGACGGCTTCCAGAGCCTGCTGCGCGCGGTCGGCGAGGGCTGGTGCTGGGCCAAGCTGTCGGGCGCCCATCGCCTCAGCCGCAATGCGCCCGATTATCCCGACGCCCGGCCGTTTCATGAAGCGCTGGTGCGGGCCAATCCGGAACGCCTGGTGTGGGGCGGTGACTGGCCGCATCCCCGCGTCGAGGGCGAGATGCCCGATGCCGGACACCTGTTCGAATTGTTTCAACGCTGGACGCCGGATCAGGCGGCGCAGCATCGCATCCTGGTCACCAATCCTGCAAAACTCTACGGTTTTCCGAACTGAAGGCTTGATCAACAATGTCCGTGAATAACAAGCGCGTGTTCTACGTCAAATACCTGGCGCATCCGGTCTATGCCGAAATCCTGGCGGCGCGGTCCGACGTGCGGCTGGACCGGATCGAGAACGAGAGCCCCGAGGCCATGTTCGCACCGATCCTGGCTGACGCGCACGCCTATCAGATCGGCGCGGCGCGCGACGAGCTTGCGCCGCATTTTCACGCCCATGCTGACCTGCTAAAACGCGCGCCGAACCTCCTGATCGTCTCCAGCAACGGCGCGGGCTTCGATCCCGTCGATGTCGAGGCCTGCACGGCAGCGGGTGTGCTGGTGGTCAATCAGTCCGGCGGTAACGCCCACTCGGTCGCCGAACACGCGCTCGGCATGCTGCTCACTTTGTCAAAGCGCATTATCGAGGCCGATCGCGCGTTGCGGCGCGATCCCAATGTGAACCGCAATTCCCTGATCGGCACGGAAGCGCAGGGCAAGACCATCGGCATCGTCGGGCTCGGCAATGTCGGCCGCCGCATCGCCGAACTCTGCAAGGGCCTGCTCGGGATGAGGGTGCTGGCCTACGATCCCTACCTCTCGGCAACCGAGATGGCGGCGCGGGGCGGCGAAAAGGTTGAACTCGACGACCTCTTGCGCGCCTCCGACTATGTCTCGATCAATTGTCCGCTCGCCAAGGACACGCGCGGCATGATCGGCGCGCGCCAATTCGCGCTGATGCAGCCGCACGCCTATTACATCACCACGGCGAGGGGTTTTATCCATGATGAAGCGGCGCTGTTCGACGCGCTGCGCGACAAGCGCATCGCTGGCGCGGGCCTCGACGTCTGGGACAAGGAGCCACCGCCGCCGGACCATCCGCTGCTGCAGTTCGACAATGTGCTGGCGAGCCCGCATACCGCAGGCGTAACGAAGGAGGCGCGGGCCAATATGGGCAAGATCGCCGCCGAGCAGATGCTCGGCGCGCTCGACGGCAAGCGGCCGCCGCGCCTGATCAATCCCGAGGTGTGGCCGGCCTATGCCAAACGCTTCGAGCGGGCGTTCGGGTTTACGCCGGGCTGACGGACCCGGCTCGCCGGATCGGTTTTTCGAGGAGAAGAATTCCATCGCTGCCGCCCCGATCGCGGCAATAAATCCATCGTGAACCCGCGCTCGGGCGATGGCCACGTTGCTATTTTCGCCGCGCCCTCGACACGCCGCCCGGGCGTGGCCAATTTCTCCTTAAGCGCTGTTTGCGGGACGCTGGTTCCGAATGGCGCGGAAGGAATTGGCGATATGCGACAGGTAAACTCATTCTTGCGCTCGGCGTCGTCCCGGATCGGACGCCGGCTGAAGCTGATCGTCGCCATTGCGGCTGCCAGCCTGCCGTCGGCCGGCGTCTAGAGTTCCTGGGCTCCTGATGCCGCGCGTTGATTTCGGTCAACTCCCTCTCGCTGTAGTAGAGTTAAATGGGGGCCTGTCTTGGCGCTGTGCGCGAGGGAAGGTTCCATGTCGCGATTTGTTGTTCGATTCATGAAGGACGTACTTGGCGAAAACGGCCGTCAGGTCGAGATCTGCCAGAGCATCGTGGAAGTTGACGCCGCCAGCGAGGGGCACGCCACCGAACTGGCCAAGCGAAAATTCTGCGAAACCCAGTCGCTTTGCGACTGGTCGCTGCATGCGGACCGGATTCAGGTCAAGCTGACTGACTTTCCGTCCTGAAGCTACTCGCTCGCGGCGCTTTGCGCTTGCCGCTTTTCGGCCGCCACCCGGAGGTTGGTGATGGTGGTGCGCGTCGAAATCTGCTCCGGATCGGTGCATAGTTCGAGCATCGCCGCACGGCCCGCCGTTATGGCGCGCTCCAGCGCCGGCGCAAAATCCGCGGTTCGGGTGATGCGCTCGGCGTGCGCGCCCATCGCCTGCGCCATCGCCACGAAATCGGGATTGACGAGGTCGGTTCCGACGACGCGGGAAGGGTGCTCGCGCTCCTGATGCATGCGGATGGTGCCGTACATGTTGTTGTTGAACAGCAGGATGATCGGCTTGCCTCCGTGCTGCACGGCGGTCGAGATTTCCTGTCCGCTCATCATGAAACCGCCGTCGCCGACGCAGCCGATCACCATGCGGTCCGGATGGACCAGTGATGCCGCAACCGCCGCCGGCACCGAATAGCCCATCGCGCCGTTGGTCGGCCCGATCTGGCGGCCCGGCCGGGCGTAGGTCAGAAAGCGCTGCGGCCAGCCGGTGTGATTGCCGGCGTCGAGCGTGACGATGGCGTTATCGACGAGCCGCTTGTCGAGTGCGAGCATCGCGGCGGCGACGTCGAGATCCCGACTGCAAGCGGACGGCGCGACGGCGTTGAGATAATCGGTGCGGGCAGATTTGCTCCATGCGCTCCAGCGGTCCGCGGCGAACCAGCTGGCATCGGCGAGGCTGGCCACGAAATTGTCGGCTGACGATTGCACGGCGATATCAGGGGTGAACACCTTGCCGAGTTCGTCGGCGTCGGCATGAACATGGATGATTTTCGGTCGTGCCCTCGGCGACGACAGGATGCTGTAGCCTTGGGTGGTCATCTCGCCGAGGCGCGCACCGATCACCAGCAGCAGGTCGGCTTCCTTGAAGCGCTGCACCAGCGCGGGCGGCCCTGAAGTGCCGAGATCGCCGGCGAAGCAGGACGACCGGTTGTCCATGGTATCCTGGCGGCGAAACGAGGTCGCAACCGGAATGCCATTGGCCTCGGCGAAAACCTTCAATTGGGCGCAGGCGCGATCGCTCCAGCCCGGACCGCCGGCCAGAATCATCGGCTTCTTGGCACCCTCCAGCAGTTCGCGAATCTGAGGGAAGACCTGCGCCGCGGGGGCCGCTTGCGTCGCGTGATAGCAGACCGCATCGCCGGACTGCGTCACCTCGGTCAACATATCCTCCGGCAAAGCCAGTACCACCGGGCCGGGGCGGCCCGAGGTCGCGATGTGGAAGGCGCGCGCCATGTACTCCGGAATCCGCGCGGTGACGTCGATCTGCGCCGCCCATTTGGCGACCGGGCCAAACATCTGGCGGTAATCGATTTCCTGAAAGGCTTCGCGGTCCATCATGTCGCGGCCGACCTGGCCGATCAGCATGATCATCGGCGTCGAATCCTGGAAGGCGGTATGGACGCCGACCGCCGCATGGCATGCGCCGGGACCGCGCGTCACCATGCAGATGCCGGGCTTGCCGGTCAGCTTGCCGTAGGCCTCGGCCATGTTGGCGGCGCCGGCCTCGTGGCGGGCGTTGACCAGCTTGAAGCGGTCGCGCACGTCGAACAGCGCATCCAGCACTTCCAGATAGCTCTCGCCGGGTACGCAGAACGCCATGTCGGCGCCGTGGATCAGGAGCTGATCGACCAGGATCTTGCCGCCGGTGCGCGCATTGGAAAAGGGCAGGGTCATCGGATTGTTCTCCAGGAGCGATGTTTTAGCCATCGCCGTTTGTTATCGCTATATCCATCGTTTGAGGTCTTCAGGTCAATCGGAACGAAGCGCCGCCGCCGCGGCTTCCGCCTCCGGAACCAGATCGTAACTGTAGAGCTGCTTGCGGAATTCGGCGTGCGCGGTGATCTCGGCGTCCCTCACGCCGAGATCCGAGTATGCCGAATCGTAGCGCAGGCCGCTGGCGCGCGCGCCGCGCTGGACCTCGGCCACGCGTTCGCGCCGCAGTCGCTCGTAGGCCAGCAAAGCGAGGGGAGCCGTCGCCCGGTCGGCGCGTCCCAGAATGATCGCCAGCGCCATGCCGTCCTCGATCGACTGATTGGCGCCTTGTCCGAGATGCGGAAGCATGGGATGCGCAGCATCGCCGAGCAGGCTCAGCCTTCCCTTGGTCCAGCCCGGCAGCGGTTCGCGGTCGTACAGCGCCCAGCGAAATGTCTGCCGGACTTCGCCGAGCACCTGCTGAATGCGCGGATCCCAGCCGGCGAATTCCCGCCGCAGGGTATCGGGATCGCCGGGGGCCGACCAGGATTCCTTCATCTGCTCGTCGGTCGGCACGAAGCCGACATAATTGATCAGTTTTCCAGCGCGCAAGGGAAAGGTGAGGAAGTGCCGTCCGGTGCCGAGCCACATCTGCCAGCGATCGGTCGGCCAATCCGGCAGAAGCTCATGCGGCACCAGCCCGCGATAGGCGACCGAGCCGTGGAATACCGGCTGCGATGGCGGAAACACATGCGGCCGAAGCTCGGAGTGGATGCCGTCAGCGGCGACGACGATGTCGGCTTCCACGGTCGCGCCGTTGGCAAAGCTTACCCGCGCCGTGTCGCCGTCTTGCTCGAATCCGCTGCAGCGATGTCCGGCATGCACCGTTCCCTCCGGCAACGCCGCGGCCAGCATGTCGACAAGGTCGGCCCGGTGCATGCCGAAAGTCGCGTTCCACCCGGAGGCGTCCGTCACCTGGACCGGGGCGATCGGCGCGCCGTCGTGGCGGAAGTAATGCGAGTTCCGGCCGACCCGCGCACCCCATTTCTCCACGGGCGCTTGCAGTCCGATCCGTTGTAAATGCCGAACGCTGTTCGGTGTCAGGAACACGCCGGCGCCGATCTCGCCGATCGCAGGCGCCTGCTCGTACACCGACACAGCGATGCCCTGGGCGGTCAACGCATTGGCCGCGAACAATCCCCCGATGCCGCCTCCAACTATCGCGACACGGGGAGGGGGCTGTGCCATGATCTGTTCCTTGTTCTTGGTTATTCTCTGTAAAAGAAATCTGTCGCGGCGTTGTATCCTTACACAAGTGAACAGGCCAAGGCATTTTGTCATCAGGCGCGATCACGGCGGCCGACAACGTGGAAGGCTATCGATGCACATACGGGTTTCCATGAGCCGCGCCGTGGCCGCGCTGCTGCTGCCGATCGCGCTCTGCGCCGCCGCCATCGTGCCTGCGTCGGCGCAGGACTATCCGGACCGCGCCGTCAAAATCGTCGTGCCGTTCGCCGCGGGCGGAACAGCCGACGCCGTTCCGCGCCTGGTCGGCGAATGGCTGTCGCGCAAATGGGGACAGCCGGTCGTCATCGAAAACCGCACGGGAGCTGCGGGAAACATCGGCGCCGAATTCGCCTATAACGCAGCGCCCGATGGCTACACCTTGTTTTCGTCGCCGCCGCCGCCGCTGGTGATCAATCAAAATCTCTATCCCAACCTCGGGTTCGATGCGGCCAAGTTCGAGCCCATCATCGTGATGGCTCATGTGCCGAACGCGCTGATCGTCAATCCCAAGAATCTGAAGGCATCGAGCGTGTCCGAACTCGTCGCCTATCTGAAGGCGAATCCCGACAAGGTGACCGCCGCCACCCAGGGCAACGGCACCACCTCGCATCTCACCGCCGAACTTTTCCAGGTGATGGCCGGGGTGAAGATGCGTTTCATCCCCTACCGGGGGTCGGCACCGGCGCTGCAGGGTCTGCTCGCCGGCGATGTCGACCTGATGTTCGACAATCTCGGCGTTTCGCTGCCGCTGGTCGAAGCCGGCAGTCTCAAGCTATTGGCTGTCGCCGCGAGCAAGCGGCTGCCGTCGCTTCCCGATATGCCGACCATTGCCGAAACGCTGCCGGGCTTCGAGGCGGTGGCCTGGTACGCGATCATGGCGCCGCCGAACACGCCGAAAAACATCACGGCCAGGATCAACGCCGATGTGAACGAGGCGCTGCGCCAGCCCGAGCTGCAGGAACGCCTTCGAAAGCTGTCGGCGGAGACCTATGGCGGCTCCATCGAAAAGACCGCGAAGTACCTGCGGGAAGAGGTCGAACGCTGGGGCAATGTGATCAAGGCGGCGGACGTCAAGCTTCAGTAAGGAGCGTCATTTCCGGCTGGCGCCTGCCTTTGGCTTGTTGGTCTTGGTCACGTAGCGCATCAATTCGGTTTTGACGTGGTGGATGTGGGCGCGCAGCAGATCAACCGCCTGGTCGAATTGGCCCTTGCGGCAATAATCCACGATCAAGGCATGCTCGGCCTCCGCGCGGCGGAGACCTCTGGTCATGACCAGTTGCAGCCGCGTATAGCGATCCGAGGAATTCAGCAGGCGAGCCACCATGGCCTGGGTTTGCGGGCGGTCGGCGCGGGCGTAGAGCGTCGCGTGAAATGCCGTATTGAGTTCGCCCCAGCGCCGCACGTTCCGCGTCCGCAACTCTCCGGAATATTCCTTCAGAATGCTCGCCAATTCCGCGAAATCATCTTTGGTGAGGCGCGGCGCCGATGTCTTCAGAAGCACTGGTTCGAGCAATTCGCGTAATTCGAAAGTCTCTTCTATTTCCGCCGGCGACAATCCTGCGACAACGGCGCCCTTGTGAGGCTCGCTGCGGACGAGACCCTCGGCCTCGAGCTGAACCAGCGCCTCGCGAATGGGCGTTCGGCTGATGCCGAGCTCAGCCGCCAGAATGTCCTGCCGGATCGGCTGACCGTCCCTGAGTTCCCCGTCAAAGATCTTCTTGCGAATCTCGTCAGCCGCCGTCGTCGAAGTGGTGCGGCGGGACAGCGGCTGCTTGCGGGAAGGGCTCAAGATTTAATCCAACAGTTGTCTGGCGCCGACGTTTCCCGGCCTGTCTGCATCAGGTTGTACGGTTTGTCGAGGTGTCGTTCATCGCGAAGCCGAAGATTGGATATTGTATCCAATCCTCCCGCGTGATAGCAAATGCCAAACGAGGGGAGTGGTTGAGCATGGCAAGAACGGCAAATTGGGAAGGCGTATTTCCGGCGGTCACGACCAAATTCAGGGAGGATGGCAGTCTCGACCACGCCGAAATGGCCCGTTGCTATCAGCTCAACATCGATGCCGGGATCGACGGCCTGATCGTCTGCGGCTCGCTCGGCGAAGCCTCGACGCTGACACAGGATGAGAAACTCGAAGTCCTCGCGGTGGCCCGGTCGGTGGCCGGCCATCGGCCGGTGCTGCTGACCATTTCGGACGGCGCGACCCGGGACGCGCAAAGGCTGGCGGAACGCGGCGCAGCAGCAGGCGCGGCCGGCTTCATGGTGTTGCCGGGATTGCCATACAAGTCCGAGCCTCGCGAGACCGTGGCTCACTATACCGCGGTCGCACGTGCGGGCGGGCTGCCGGTCATGATTTACAATAATCCGGTGGCCTATGGCGTGGATATCACGCCTTCGATCCTGGCCGAGATGGCCGCTGAGCCGCTGTTCGTGGCGGTGAAGGAATCCTCCGACGATATTCGCCGGGTCACCGATATCATCAACCTGCTCGGAGACCGCTACAGGCTGTTTGCCGGCGTGGATAATCTCGCCCTCGAAAGCTTCGCCATGGGAGCGAATGGCTGGGTTGCCGGAGTCGGGCTGGCGTTCCCCAGGGAAAACGTGGCTATCTGGCAGCTGTACAAGGCTGGCCGCTTCGAGGAAGCTCGGGCCATCTATCGATGGATGAAGCCGATGTTGGATATCGATGTCTCGGCCAGGCTGGTGCAGAACATCAAGCTCGCGGAAATGATCGCCATCGGTTCCAATGACCGGTGCCGCGCCCCCCGCCTGCCGCTGATTGGCGCGGAGCGTGCCCGCATCACCGCGATCGTGGAGGAAGGAATTCGTCGCCGTCCGAAGTTGCCGGCGCTGGCGAATGAAGCTGCGTAGGCGTGACGAAGGACAGCTCCGGGGTAATTCCGCGGGCAGCCCAGGGATTGAGGCTTCGCCGGTTCGGGCGGAGTTCAACGATAACAAGACGTCATAACTGTTTGGGAGAATGAATAATGAAACGAACGGGCAAGACACTTAAATTGCTGGCAGGGGTTTCGCTGCTGCTGGGCGTTCTCGGCGGGTCTGCGACGGCGCAGGACAAGCCGAAGGAACTGAAGATCGGCATTACCACGTTCCTGTCCGGTCCTGCGGCCGTGTTCGGCGAGCCCGGCAAAGCCGCCGCCGAGATGATCGCTGCCGATATCAACAAGAAGGGCGGGATCGGCGGGGTGCCGTTGGCGCTTTCCTTCGTCGACGAAGGCGCCGGCGGCGAAGCGCTGGTTTCGAACTATCGGCGTCTGGTGCAGGACGAAAAGGTCGATGCGACCTTCGCCTCGATCTCGTCGGGATCATGCAATCAGCTGGTGCCGCTGGCCGAAGACCTCAAGATGCTGAACTTCATGTGGGACTGCGGCGCCGCCTCGATTCTGGAAGCCAAGAAATATCGCTACAGCTTCCGCACCCAGGCCAACGCCACGCCGGAGATGCTGGCTGTCCTGATCTACCTCCTGAAGACCAAACCCGACTTCAAGACCATCGCCGTGGTCAACCAGGACTATGCCTGGGGCCGTGAGAGCTGGGAGATCTTCTCGACCGCACTCAAGCAGATGAAGCCGGACGTGCAGGTCGTCGCTGAATTGTTTCCGAAGTTCGGCGCGCCGGATTATTCGACCGAAATTTCGCGCCTGATGGCGCTGCGTCCCGATGTCGTGCTGACAACCTCATGGGGCGGCGACCTCGATACCCTGGTGCGTCAGGCCGGCCAGCGTGGCCTGCTGAAGCAATCCACCTTCGTGCTCGGGATCGGCGAATCCTCGATTCAGCGGCTCGGCAAGGATCTGCCCGAAGGACTGATCATCGGCGCGCGCGGTGATCACTGGTTCATGCATCCGGAGAAAAAGAACGACGCTGCCTTCAAGGCCTTCAATGAGGCGTTCAAGGCCAAGACCGGAAGCATGCCGATCTATCCGGTCTACCACATGGCGCAGGCCTTTGCGGCGCTGCAGGGCGCCTACGACAAGGCGATCAAGGCCAACGGCGGCAAGTGGCCGACCCGCGAGCAGGTCGTCGACGCCGCGCCCAATCTGGAGTTCGTCGGCTTCGGCCGTCAGGTCAAGCTCCGCGCCGAGGACAATCAGGGCCTCGAGGCGCAACTCGTCGGCGTCACCAAGAAGGCCGACGGCTTCGATCACATGGTGCTCGACAACATGATGATCTTCGACGCCGCCAAGATCACCACCCCGGCGGGCCAGAAATCGGTGGATTGGCTGAAGACCCTCAAGCCCGATTTTGCCAAGATGGACGTGCCGGTGTTCCAGCACGGCAAGTAAACCAGGATGCATTGTGAGGGGGCAGGCGCGGCTCGCCTGTCCCCGATCTGACCTCGAAACACCGTGTCCTGATGAATTCCACGCTCTTCGTTCTCGCCAGCCTCGACGGCCTGTCTTATGCGGCGCTCGTGTTCCTGGTGTCGGTCGGTCTCAGCCTGATCTTTGGCGTGCTGCGCATCGTCAATGTCGCGCATGGCAGCCTGTATGCGTTCGGCGCTTACCTCGCGGCGACGCTCAGCCTGCTGGTGACGCCAATTTCGCCGTGGCTGACTTATCCGGCGCTGCTGGTGGCCTCATTGGTGATCGGTATCGTGGCGGGAGGATTGATCGAGCGCCTGCTGCTGAGTCGGGTCTACGGACGCGAGGAGGTGCTGCAGCTTTTGATCACCTTCGCCGTCTTTATGATCATGGACAATCTGCAGCGGATGATCTGGGGCGTGCAACCGATCTATGCGGCCGAGCCGCTGAAACTGTTGCCGAACGTCACGATTTTTGGCGTCAGCTACACCTCCTATCAGGTCATCGTGCTGCCGATCGTCGCGGTGCTGGCGCTGTTTGGTCTTCGCTATTTCCTGCGCCGGACCTTGATGGGGTCGGTCATTCTCGCCGTCACCGAGGACCGTGAGGCCGCCACCGCCATCGGTATCAATGCGCAAAGGGTCTATCTGATCACGTTCATCATCGGCGCGACGCTGGCAGCGCTCGGCGGCGCGCTGGCGTCGCCGACCACCTCGCTGGTGCCGGGCATGGGCACCGAAATGATCGTGCTGTCGTTCGCGGTGGCGGCGACCGCCGGCCTCGGCCAGATCGAGGGCACCGCGATCACGGCGCTGGCGATCGGCATGGCGCGCGCCTTCGTGATTTATCTGCAGCCGGAATTCGAAGTGCTGGTGCCCTATTTGATCATGGTGGCGGTGCTGCTGGTGCGGCCCGAAGGCCTGTTCGGCGCCACCAAGCTCAGGAAGATCTGATGGCCCGCCGATCAGCCGCTCTCACCTGGACGCTGGCCGCGGTGGTCGTTGCCGCCGGCGTCATTCCCATTCTGATTCCGAGCATGGCCACGCTGGTGGTGCTGATTCTGGCCAAGGGCATCGTGGTGCTCGGCATCATCATCCTGCTGCAGGCAGGGCAGGTCTCGTTCGGGCACGCCATGTTCTTCGCCGCCGGCGCCTATACCGCGGGCTTCTGGGGCAAGTATCTCGGCGTCGGCGATGTCATGGCCTATCTCGTGGTCGGTACTGTGATCTCGACCGTGCTGGGTCTGCTGGTCGGATTGTTCGTGGTCCGCTACCGCGAGATCTTCTTCGGCATGCTGAACCTGGCCTTCTCGATGGTGCTTTGGTCGCTGCTGGAGAAGTTGTTTCACCTCACCAACGGGGCGGATGGAATGCGCGTGCCGCGCCCGACCGTGTTCGGCATGGTGTTCTCGCCCGAGGACTTCCAGTACGTCCTGCTCTATCTGACACTGGCGATCGCGATCGCGGCTACGTTCGCCGTTCAACGTTTCCTGGAAAGTCCGACCGGCAACATGTTGCGCGCGATCAAATCCAACGAGACGCGGCTGGAGTATCTCGGCGTCTCCGCCCGCCGCATCCTGTTGATCGGCTACGTCATCTCGGCGGCGCTGGGCGGCATCGGCGGCGTGCTGGTAGCCGTCGCGCAGCAGATTGCAACGCCGGAATTCGCCTATTGGACCAAGTCCGGCGAGTTCGTCTTCATTGCCATTCTCGGCGGCGTCGGCAATGCGATGGGGGCGTTCGCCGGATCGGCGGTGTTCGAACTCGTTCGCTTCTATGCGTCGGCCCAGCTCGCCAACTCCTGGCAATTGATTCTCGGCGTCGTGCTGATCGCCATCATTCTGTTCGCACCCAACGGCCTGATTGGCCTGTGGAAGCGTCAACGCGCCGCGAGGGATGAGTCATGACCGCGACGGTGCTGCTCGAGGCGAGGGGACTGGCGATCCGCTTTGGCGGCGTGATCGCCGCCGATGGCGTCGATCTCGACGTGCTCGAAGGCGAGAAACTGGCTATCATCGGGCCGAACGGCGCCGGCAAGACCACGTTCCTCAACATCGCCACCGGCTATTTGAAGCCGCAGGCCGGCACGGTGCGGTTTCTCGGCCGCGAAATCACCGCGCACCGGCCGCGCGACATCACCCGCTTCGGCATCGCGCGCGCTTTCCAGATTCCGCAATTGTTTCTCGACCACACGGTGATGGAGAATCTGCTGATCGCGGCGGCCGGGCACAGCGGGCGCACCACCTTGATGCGGTCGCTGCACGATCTGCCCGAGCGCGCCGACATGGAGAATTTGCTCGATCTCGTCAGCATCCGGGATGTCGCCGATCGCAGGGCCGGTGAGCTGCCCGAGGGCAAGCGGAAACTGGTCGATATCGCGGTCGCGCTGGCGCTAAAACCGCGGCTGCTGCTGATGGACGAGCCGACCTCGGGGGTGGCCTCCTCGGAAAAATTCGCGATCATGGACATTCTGGTGGCAGCGTTGGAAAAACAGCGCGTCACCTCGGTGTTCGTCGAGCACGATATGGATATGGTCACCCGCTATGCTGATCGAGTTGCGGTGTGGAGCGCTGGCAAGATCCAGATGAGCGGCCCGCCAGCCGAGGTGCTCGCCGATCCCGTTGTCCGCGAGCAAGTGATCGGGATCTGAGAGATGCTCAGCTTCAACAAGGTCAATGTATGGATCGCCGGGGTGCACGTGCTGCGCAACGTGACGTTCGAGTTGCGCGCGGGCGCGACGGTGGCGCTGATCGGCCGCAACGGCGCCGGCAAGACCACCATCGCCCGCACCACCATGGGATTCACTGATACGTCCGGTGATGTCAGGTTTGCTGGTGCGGATCTCGGCAAAGTCGCGCCGCACCTGAGGCCGGGGCTGGGCATCGGCTATGCGCCGGAAGACCGGCGACTGTTCTCGGCCTTCACCGTCGAGGAAAACATCCTGCTGCCGGCCCGCGTCGGCAGGCTCGATAGTGCGGAAACCAAACGCCGGCTCGATCGCGCCTACACCGTGTTGCCGGAACTGGCAGATCTCAAGGCGCGTCCGGCCGGATCCCTGTCCGGCGGGCAAGGCAAGATGGCCGCGCTCGGTCGCGCGCTGATGCTCGGTACCAAGCTCGTCATTCTGGACGAACCGTTTCAGGGTCTGGCACCGGTGCTGGCGCAGCGCTATGCGGAAGCGCTGAGGCGGCTGCGCGCGCAGGACGCCGACATCACGCTGCTGATCACGGAATCGAATCCGAAATTGCTGGAAACCTTTGCCGATACCACCATCACGATCGAGCGCGGCGAGATCGAACTGGCCAGCCAGGCTGCGTGATTACGGCCACGCCGCATAAAACGGGCCGCGCTTCGCCTGTTCGGCCCGGGCGCGCCGACGATAGGCACCGGGCGGGATGCCCTGATGTTTCCCGAAGAACCGGCTGAAATATCCGGAATCCCGAAAGCCGAGGCCGTAGCCGATTTGTTCGACCGGCAGATCCAGCTGTTGCAAGCGGGTGCAGGCTTCGTGAATCAGCCGCTCGTGAACGATGGCGCGCGGGCTGCGCGCCTTCTCGCGCTTGCAATGCGCATGCAGCCTGTCCTCGGTGACGCCAAGCGCTGCCGCATAGCGCGAGATCGGCCAGCTATCGCGGTAATGCAACTCGACCAGCTGCAGGAAATTTCCGACCAGCCGCGGTCCGTCGCCACGCAGTCTGTCTTCGCTGCCGGATTCGTCTGACACCACCGAGCGCCACAGATGCAGGCAAAGCTGCAGCACATGCGATGCGATCATGGTCATGCTGCCCCGTTGCGGCACGCGCAGTTCCCGCACCAGCATGGCGCAGGAATGGGTGACCGCGCCGAGCGCGCCATCGATTTGCGCACCGCTCAACATCACCAGCCGATCGGTGGTGCGCCTCAGGTGCAGCGCCTCGGCGCTGCCGGCCACGGTTCGCGTCAGCAGGTCTTCTGAAACGGCGACGAAGTAGCCTCGTGCGCCGGCCTCGACCTGAAGCTCGCCCTCGACCTCGCCTGGCAACCAGAGCACGGCGGGATCGGGAAGGGCGCGCGCGTTGTCGCCGGCGGCAAGGTCGACGGGACGCTGATGTCGGCGACGGTGGTCGATCACGTCACCTCGACCATGCGGATTTATAACGAAGAATCGTTCGGCCCCGTGGTCTCCATCGTCCGCGTCAACGGCGTCGATGAGGCGGTGCGGGTTGCTAACGATACCGAATACGGCCTGTCGGCCTCGGTGTTCGGCCGCGACATCGCCCGTGCGCTCGAAGTGGCAAAACGGATCGAGTCCGGCATCTGCCACGTCAACGGACCGACCGTGCATGACGAGGCGCAGATGCCGTTCGGCGGCGTCAAGGCATCCGGCTATGGGCGCTTCGGTGGCAAGGCCGGAATTGCGGAATTCACCGAGCTGCGATGGATCACGATCGAGACTGGGCCGCAGCATTATCCGATTTGAGGCAATCCAGCGGCGAATGACCACCTGATTGCTCCGCATATTGACCAATATGCGAGAGAAAGGTATCTGGGTATAGTGTGTCGCCCCGATGCTCCCTGACGGCCGGACGGAGGAGCCAACCGCTTCTGCCCCTATTAGGCCGGAAACTCCCTGCAGAAGTTCTCTTGGGACAAGCAGAACCGCGGAGCGCCGAGCTCGATTTTCATGACCCCGTGTGTCGGATCACCCGGAGCACGATCGTCTTGAAAGAGTGGCGCGACACCCCGGCGACTTGTGTAAAGGATATCGTGAGCGAGCGGGACCAGCCATCACGCAGCGCCCGTCAGGGCCAGCGTTCCGAGCCGCCGGGATCATCGAAGCAATGACGGAAGATAAAACCAAACTGCTGAGATCGCTTGCGATCGACCGCAGCGCGAGCGCGGCGGCGCCCGTACCGGGCGGCGGGTCGCGTTGGCTGCTGGCGGCGGTCGCAGGTTTTGTCGTCATTGCAGCGGCGGCGGTTGTCGTGTTTGGCCTGCCCGAATTTCGCGGCCTGCGCAGCGCCGAACCAGCTGTCGCGCAGTCGCCGGTGGCTGCTGCTCCACAACCGGCGCAGCAAAGCATGGCCGGGCAGGACACCGGCGCGCTTGCCGCATCCGGCTACGTGGTTGCGCGCCGCAAGGCGACCGTTGCCGCCGAGATCACCGGCAAGGTGATGGAAGTGCTGATTGAGGAGGGCATGACGGTTACCGAGGGGCAGGTGGTGGCGCGGCTCGACAGCGTGCTCGCCGAATCGGATCTGGCGCTGGCGAAATCACGCGTCGAAGGCGCCGATGCCGCGATCGGCGCAATCGCCGCCGACCTGCAGGATGCCACCCGGATTCACTCGCGGGTGCAGACGCTTGCGCAGAAGAATTTCGCGACCGAAGCCGAACTGACCAAGGCCCAGGCGCGCGTCGGCGTGCTGACCGCGCAACTGCGCCAGTCCCAGTCGGTGCGTGACACCGCGCGCCTCGATGCCGAGCGCAGCGCCTCGGTACTCGAAAAATACACAATTCGCGCACCCTTCAGCGGCGTCGTGATCGATCGCAGCGCGCAACCCGGAGAAATGATCTCGCCGATGTCGGTCGGCGGTTTTACGCGGACCGGCATCTGCACCATCGTGGATATGGATTCGATCGAGGTCGAAGTGGACGTCAATGAGGCGTTTATCGGACGCGTCGTTGCGGGCGGCAAGGTCAACGCCGTGCTCGATGCCTATCCGGATTGGTCGATACCGGCGTCCGTGATCGCCATCGTGCCGACCGCCAATCGCGAGAAGGCGACCGTCAAGGTTCGTATCCGGTTCGAACAGAAGGACCGGCGCATACTGCCCGATATGGCGGTGAAAGTGACGTTCGCGCGAGAAGCCAATGCCGGTGGACTGCCAGCGAATGCGACCGCTTCCGCCAACTGAATTCAATCGGACTCCAGGGAGAAAAAAGTGGCGTCAGAAAATCCGATGGTTGCTCTCGTCGGCGTAAACAAGCGCTTCGTCAAGGGCAAGGAAACGATCACGATCTTCGATCATCTCGACCTCGTCATTCCGCGCGGCGATTTCGTCGCGGTGATGGGACCGTCCGGCTCGGGCAAGACCACTCTGCTCAACCTGCTCGGCGGAATCGACAGCGCCGATGGGGGTGAGGTCCGCATCGCGGACAGCCGCATCGACGGCATGTCCGAAGGCCAGTTGGCGAGCTGGCGCGCGGCCAACATCGGCTTCATCTTCCAGTTCTACAATCTGATGCCGATGCTGACAGCCGCGCAAAATGTCGAACTTCCGCTGCTGCTGACGAATTTGCGCAAGAAGGAGCGGGCGGAGCGCGTCCTCACCGCGCTGTCGGTGGTCGGCCTCGCCGATCGCGTCAAGCACCATCCGCGTGAAATGTCAGGTGGCCAGCAGCAGCGCGTCGCCATCGCCCGCGCCATCGTGTCGGATCCGAACCTGCTGCTCTGCGACGAGCCGACCGGCGACCTCGACCGTGCCTCCGCCGACGAGATTCTCACAATCCTCCAACTGCTCAACAAGGATCTCGGCAAGACCATCATGATGGTTACGCACGATCCCGCGGCGGCGCGCTATGCGCAGCGGACATTGCATCTCGACAAGGGGCAGTTCGTCGAACGGGAGCTCGCGGCGTGAACGACTTCGACCTGGTACGGAAGAACCTGTTCCGACGCAAGCTGCGCGCTGTCTTGATGATCGTATCGATCCTGATCGCGTTCGTGATTTTCGGCGTGCTCGCCGGATTTTACCGCGCCTTCACGGCCGGCGAGGATCGCGCCGCCGCCGATCGTCTCATCACCGTCAACAAGATCAACTTCACCCAGCCGATGCCGATTGCCTATTTCAATCGTGTGCGCGCGCTGGACGGGGTGCGGCAGGTGACCCACGCCAACTGGTTTGGCGGCTACTATCAGGATCCGAAGAATTTCGTGATGTCACTGGCCATCGAGCCGATCACCTATTTCGATATCTATCGCAGCGACTTCGATATTCCGCCCGAGCAGTTGCAGGCCTTCGTCCGCGACCGCGGCAGCGCGGTGATCGGTGAATCGCTGGCGAAAAAATGGGGCTGGAAGGTCGGTGATCGTGTGCCGGTTGCGAGCAACATCTTCACCCAGCGCAGAGGCGGGCATACCTGGGACTTCACCATCGCCGGCATCGTCAAGGGCAAGGCAGAGCAGGTCAACACCAACTTCATGCTGTTTCAGTATGCCTATTTCGACGAAACCCGCTCGTTCGGCAAGGACACCATCGGCTGGATGATTCTCCAGACCAATTCGCCCGAGAATAACGATCGCGTCGCAAAAGCCATCGACGCGATGTTCGCCAATTCCACCGCGGAGACCTCGACCGACACCGAAAAAGCCTTCGGCAAGGCATTCGCGGCGCAGTTCGGCAATATCGCCCTGATCGTGTTCCTGGTGGTCGGCGCCGCCTTCGTCACCATCCTGATGATCGTCGGCAACACCATGGCGCTGTCGATCCGGGAACGCACAAGGGAGATCGGCGTGCTGAAGACGCTCGGATTTTCGGGCGGACGAATTCTGCGCATGGTGCTGGGTGAATCGGTGCTGCTGGCTCTGCTCGGCGGTTTGCCGGGGCTGGCGATCGCGGCGCTGATCACGCTGGCCTTGCGCAGCAGCCTGTCCAGTATCGCGCCGGCCTTTGCGGTGTCGCCAATGATCGCGCTGCAGGGAATAGCACTGATGATCGCGCTCGGCCTGATTACGGGGATCATTCCCGCGCTCAATGCCATGCGGCTCAAAATCGCAACCGCGCTCGGACGGGGATAATCATGCGTTCGCGTTTTCTGCAGGTCATGGCGGTCACCTCGATCAATCTCAGGAGCATGGGGCAGCGACGCTGGCTGTCGCTGTCGACCGTGATCGCGGTCGCGCTGGTGGTGATCGTGCTGCTGGCATTCCTCGCGATGGCCAACGGGTTCCAGCGCACCATTGCCGGCGCGGGCGCCGATGACATTGCCATCGTGCTTCGGGCGGGCTCGCAGGCTGAAATCAACAGCACGGTGAGCCGCGATCAGGTGCGCCTGATCGAAGACGGGCCCGGGATCGCGCGCGGCAGTGACGGCAAGCCGCTGATCTCACCCGAGCTGTATCTCGTCGTCGACGGCCTCAAGCGTTCCACGAAGACAAAAGCCAACCTGCCGCTGCGCGGGATCGGTGAGCAGGGCGCGACGCTGCGCAAGGGCGTCGCCATCGCTTCCGGCCGGATGTTCGGCCGCGGCAGCAACGAGATCGTGGTCGGCAAGGCGCTGCAGAAGGAATTCGAAGGGTTCGACCTCGGCAGTACCGTCGCCTTCGGCGCCACGCGCTGGACCGTGGTCGGCGTGTTCGACGCCGGCGGCAGCGTGTTCGAATCCGAGATCTGGGCGGACCTGCCGGTGGTGCAGAGCCTGTTCAAGCGCAACAACATCGTGCAGACCGTCCGCGCGCGTCTCACCACACCGGCGGCACTGAGCGAGCTCAAGAGCTACAACGACAACGATCCGCGCCTGAAGCTCGACGTCAAATCGGAAGCCGCTTATTTTTCCGAACAGGCGTCGCAGACCTCCGACCTGATCCAGAAGCTGGGCTGGCCACTGGCGATCGCGATGGCACTCGGCGCGCTCGCCGGCGCCCTGAACACCATGTATTCGTCCGTGGCGGCCCGCGCGACCGAGATCGCGACGCTGCGCGCGATCGGTTTCGGCGGCTTTCCGGCCTTTGTCGGAACGCTGGCGGAATCCCTGTCGCTGGCTGCGATCGGCGGGCTGCTCGGCGCCGCGGCGACCTATCTGATCTTCGATGGCGTCACGGCTTCGACGCTGGGTGGAAACTTCACGCAGGTGGTATTCGACTTCAAGCTCTCGGGATGGCTGATCGCCGAGGGCGTCGCGCTGGCGCTGGCCGTCGGATTGGTCGGCGGATTGTTTCCGGCAATCCGTGCGGCGCGAATGCCGATTGTTGCGGGGCTTTACGCCTGATTGTTTGCGGCGCTCTATCAACGTCATTGCGAGCGCAGCGAAGCAATCCAGCTTCGCTACGACAAGCTGGATTGCTTCGTCGCAAGAGCTCCTCGCAATGACGTTGTGAGAATTTTGATTCAATCTCAAACAGCAACTCTGCATCTTTGCGTCGCAATTTGTCCTTTTTGCGCTCAGAACGTCGGCGGCGTGCAGGCGCTGATGACTTCGCAGGGCTTGGCGCCGACGCAGCGGAAGCGGTGCGGCCGGCGGCTCTCGAAATAATAGGCGTCGCCGGGCCCGAGGATGCGGCGTTCGCTGTCCACGGTCACCTCAAGCCGGCCGCTGAGAATGATGCCGCCTTCCTCGCCATCGTGAACCAGTGGGATACGCCCGGTGTCGCCGCCCGGTTCGTAGCGCTCCTTCAGGATCTGGAGGGCGCGGCCGAACAGGTTGTCGCCGACCTGACGAAAGGAGATCTGCCCTTTGCCGATCTCGCTCAACTCGTCGGAACGGTAAAACGCCTTGCGTGGCCGGTCGGGTTCCAGCGCGAAGAACTCCGCCATTCCCATCGGGATGCCATCGAGAATCCGCTTGAGCGCGCCGACCGACGGATTCATCTGGTTGGATTCGATCAGCGAGATCGTTGAATTGGTTACCCCAGAACGTTTGGCCAGTTCTCGCTGTGATAATTTATTGCGGCTACGGACGAAACGGAGCCGTTCGCCGACATCAATGCTCATCGTCGCCCCAAGGGTTGTGGTGTGGCTGTTGATGGTGTTGTGGATCGGTCAAATAGTATCTTTTGAATATAATGAAATCAATGGCTTGGGAGATAGAAGAAAAGGCCTTGCTGCATTTTCATGAACATGTCCCGATACGGCCAGCCGCAGAGGGAGTCGCCCGTGACCATTCATCAGATCCCAAACACCGCAAGCCTCGACGCATTCTGGATGCCGTTCACCGCAAACCGGCAGTTCAAGGCAGAGCCCCGCCTGATCGCCTCGGCCGAAGGCATGCACTACACCTCAGTGGATGGCCGCAAGTTGATCGACGCGTCGGCGGGATTGTGGTGCGTCAACGCCGGTCACGGCCGGCGCGAGATCGCGGATGCGGTTCATCGCCAACTCACAACGCTGGACTATGCGCCGTCATTCCAGATTGGGCATCCGCTGGCGTTCGATTTTGCCGAGAAGCTGGCAGCGGTCGCGCCCGCCGGGTTGGACCGGATTTTCTTCACCAATTCCGGCTCCGAGTCGGTCGATACCGCGCTCAAGATCGCGCTGGCCTATCATCGCGCGGCCGGTCAGGCGACGCGTACCCGTTTCATCGGCCGCGAGCGCGGCTACCATGGCGTCGGTTTCGGCGGCATGTCGGTCGGCGGCATGGTCAACAACCGCAGGGCCTTCGCAACGCATCTCCCGGGTGTCGATCATCTGCGCCATACCCACGACCTCGACCGCAACGCCTTCTCCAGCGGCCTGCCCGCGCACGGCGCGGAACTTGCCGACGATGTCGAGCGTCTGGTCGCGCTGCACGGCGCTGAAACCATCGCGGCCGTCATCATCGAACCGGTCGCCGGCTCGACCGGTGTGCTGATCCCGCCGCAGGGTTACCTGCAGCGCCTGCGTGCGCTGTGCGACAAGCACGGCATCCTGCTGATCTTCGACGAGGTGATCACCGGGTTCGGCCGGCTTGGCGCGCCCTTTGCCACCAATTATTTCGGCGTCACGCCCGATCTCATCACCTCCGCCAAGGGGATCACCAACGGCGTCGTTCCGATGGGCGCGGTGTTTGCGAGCCGCGGGATTCACGATGCGCTGATGACCGGACCGGGCAATCAGGTCGAGTTGTTTCATGGCTATACCTATTCGGCCCACCCGGTGGCCTGCGCGGCCGGCATGGCGACGCTGGAGATCTACCAGAAAGAGGGGCTGCTCACGCGCGGCGCCGAGCTCACCGACTACTGGCAGGATGCCATGCATTCGCTGCGCGGGCTGCCCAACGTGATCGACATCAGGGCCATTGGCCTGGTCGCGGGGGTCGAGCTGTCTTCGCGGCCGGATGCTGTCGGCGCACGCGGTTACGACGTCATGGTCGACTGCTTCAACCGCGGCCTCGTGCTTCGCAACTCCGGCGATTCGCTGGCGCTGTCGCCGCCGCTGATTGTCGAGCGCAGCCACATCGACGACATTACGGCGATGCTCGGTGACGCCTTGAAGCGTGTGGCCTGAAGCTTGCAAAGCTCTCGACCGCGGCGGACATTTTCCTAACGATGCAACAGCGGCTGCGGCGGGAGCATAGACGATCGTGAAGGTCCTGGTTCTGGGCGGCGGCGTGATCGGTGTGACGACCGCCTACTATCTCGCCAAGGCCGGGCACGAGGTCGCCGTGGTCGACCGCCAGGCGGAGCCCGGGCTCGAGACCAGTTTTGCAAATGCCGGCGAGGTGTCGCCCGGCTATGCGTCGCCTTGGGCCGGCCCCGGCGTGCCGGTCAAGGCGATCAAGTGGCTGTTGATGAAGCATGGTCCGCTGGTGATCTGGCCCAAGCTCGATCCGTCAATGTGGCTGTGGCTCGCCAAGCTGCTGCGCAACTGCACGTCGGCGCGGTATGCGCTCAACAAGAGCCGCATGATTCCGATCG
Source organism: Hyphomicrobiales bacterium (assembly GCA_038212905.1). Classification (GTDB taxonomy): domain Bacteria; phylum Pseudomonadota; class Alphaproteobacteria; order Rhizobiales; family Xanthobacteraceae; genus Bradyrhizobium. Next base: position 15,562 of record JBBQUA010000003.1, on the reverse strand, counting down.
CCGAATACAGCCGCGATTGCCTGCGCGAGCTGCGCGCGGAGATCGCGATCAAGTATGACGAGCGCAGCCAGGGCACGCTTCAGCTGTTCCGTACCCAGGCCCAACTCGACAGCACGGCCAGCGATATCGCCGTGCTGGAACAGTACGGCGTGCCGTTCGAGTTGCTCGATCGCGATGGCTGTATCGGTGCGGAGCCTGGGCTTGCCGCCGCAAAGCCCAAAATCGTCGGCGGCCTGCGGCTGCCGCAGGACGAGACCGGCGACTGCCATATGTTCACCCAGGCGCTCGCCGTTCACGCCGAAAAGCTCGGTGTCCACATGCGTCTCGGGACCACGATCGAGGGCTTGATAGCCGATGGCTCGGGGATCACCGGCGTCACGACCAGCGCGGGCGTGTTACGGGCCGACGCCTATGTGATGGCGCTCGGCAGCTGGTCGCCGCGGCTGCTCCGGCCGCTCGGCATTTCGATCCCGGTCTATCCGATCAAGGGTTACTCGATCACGGTGCCGATTGCCGATCCCGATGCGGCGCCGGTGTCGACGGTGATGGACGAAAGCTACAAGGTGGCGATCACGCGGCTCGGTGATCGCATTCGCGTCGGCGGCACCGCTGAAGTGTCAGGCTATTCCGACACGCTGCATCCGGCGCGACGCGCGACGCTCGACCAATCGCTGACCGACCTGTTCCCGCGCGGCGGCGATCTGGGCAATGCCACCTTCTGGAGCGGGTTGCGGCCGATGACTCCAGACGGCCCGCCTGTGATCGGCGCGACACGCTTCGGCAACCTCCATCTCAATACCGGTCACGGCACGCTCGGCTGGACCATGGCGTGCGGCTCGGGACGCGTGCTCGCGGATCTGCTGTCAGGCCGCAAGCCCGATATTGACGCGACTGAACTCGCCATCACAAGATATGACAATCGGTTTGGCTGATCTTGGGTTTGATCTTGGGTTTGATCTTGGGGGCTGACTCAGAAGCCATGTAGTGCGACGCTGGCGCACAGGGATTCTGGTTTCAGACGCAGGAGCATCGTGTGAAGACCGTCTATACCGAGCTGCATCGAAGCCACGACCCGCAATTCTTCCTGGTCCGCGGCATCGTCAAGCGGACCACCGAGCAACCCGAACGCGCCGACCGGCTGCTGGCGGGGATCAAGGCAGGCCAGCACGATCTGGTCGAGCCTGTGGTGTTCGGGCAGGGGCCGCGAGCCAGGGTGCATAGTCCCGAATATCTCGGTTTTCTGGCCGAGGCATGGGATGCCTGGACGGCGCTCGGAGATTCAGGTCCCGAGATGATCGCCAACATTCATCCGGTCCGGCATGCCGCGACCTATCCGAGCCACATTGTCGGCCGTCTCGGCTGGCACACCGCCGATACCGCCTGTCCGATCGGCCCCGGCACCTGGGCTGCGGCATGCGCGGCCACGGATGTGGCGACGACGGCAGCTCAACTGGTGCTGGACGGTGAGGACGCGGCCTACGCGCTCTGTCGTCCTCCCGGTCATCACGCCTATCGCGATCTCGCCGGCGGCTTTTGTTTTCTCAACAACAGCGCGGTCGCGGCGGCCCATCTGCGCCTGAAGCATGAGCGCGTGGCAATTCTCGACGTCGATGTTCATCACGGCAACGGCACGCAGGGCATTTTCTACGAACGACCGGACGTTCTCACGGTTTCGATCCATGCCGATCCAGCCTGCTACTATCCTTACGTCTGGGGCTATGCCCACGAGCGCGGCGCCGGGCAGGGGCTTGGCGCCAATCTCAACATTCCCTTGCCGATCGGCACCGGCGATGACGGCTATGCGCAGGCGCTCGGCGTGGCGGAGAAGACCATCCGTGCCTTTGCGCCGGGTGCGCTGGTCGTGGCGCTTGGTCTCGACGCGTCGGAACATGACCCTCTCGCGGGTCTCGCCGTGACCACCGGCGGATTCCGCCGCATCGGTGCGGCCATTGCACAGTTGGGGCTTCCAACTGTCTTCGTCCAGGAGGGTGGATATCTGTCGGATATTCTCGGCATCAATCTGACCGCCGCCCTCGCCGGATTCGAGGCGGCTCGCTAATCCTTTGCTAGCCGATCCTGACGACCATCTTGCCCAGTGCGGTGCGGTTCTGCATGGCCCGGAACGCGTCGCGAAAATCATCGAATGCGAAGACCTGACCGACCACCGGCTCCAGTTTCTTTTCCGTGAGCCAGGTCAACAATTGCGCCATCACGCGCCGGTGCGCCTCCGGCTCGCGGCGGGGAATCTGGGCGAGGTCGACGCCCAGCAGCGCGCCGCCTTTCAGCAGCGGCAGATTGAACGGCAGCGCAGGGATGCTGCCGGCGGCAAAGCCGACCACCAGATGACGTCCGTTCCAGGCGATCGAACGGAACGCCTGCAGCGAGACCTCGCCGCCAACGGGATCGAAGATCACGTCGGCGCCATGGCCATCGGTCAGCATCTTGAGCTTGTCGCGCCAATCGGTCTGCGTGTAATCCACCGCCGCGTCGGCGCCGAAGCGAACGGCAAAATTTCGTTTTTCCTCGGTCGAGGCCGCGGCGATGACGCGGGCGCCCAGCAGCTTGCCGAGTTGAACCGCTGCAATTCCGACGCCGCCGGCAGCGCCCAATACCAGGAGATATTCGCCCACGCGCAACGCGGCGCGCTCGCTCAGCGCATAGAGCGAGGTGAGGTAGTTGGCCCGGAACGAGGCTGCGACTTCGGGCGCGATTCCCACAGGAATCGCCTCGAGTGCCGCCGCCGGCACCGTGATATATTCCGCCAGCCCGCCCGATCGCGCCATGCCCATCACTGGTGTGCCCGGCGCAAACCCCGTGGTATCGGCCGCCGCCGCATCGACGATTCCGGCGAATTCCGTTCCGGGCGTAAAGGGCAGCGGATCCCTGGTTTGATACAAGCCCTGCAGCTTCAGGCCATCGACGAAGCCGACGCTCGCAGCCTGTATCCGGACACGAACCTGACCGGCCGACACATCCGGCATGGCCACGTCTTTCAGCTGGATGTTGTCGATGGAATCGTAGTTCTCGACTACGACCGCTTTCATTTGTTTCCTCCTGATGGCGCCGGCTTCGCCCAGTTCTGATACATCGCCAGCAGCGCGACGATGTCCTGGCCGCGAAATCCTTCCGCCAGCGCCAGCGCAAAGAGCTCGCGGGTCGCGGAAGCGGATGGCGTCGGCATCCGGGTCGTCCGACCAAGTTCGACGGCGAGGGCAAGGTCCTTCTCACCGAGTTCCATCTTGAATCCCGGCGAGAAGTCGCCCTTGAGCGCGTTCGGGAAACGCTTGGTGAAATGATGCGAGCGGCCGCCGCTGACCGACAATACGTCGTAGAGCTTGTCCGGCTCGACGCCGGCGGCAACGCCGAGCGCGAACGCTTCGGCCGCGACCAGCACATTGCCCATCGACATCATGTTGTTGACGATCTTGACGACTTTGGCCGTTCCGACGCCGCCGGTGTATTTCCAGTCGGTGCCGAGCAGCTTGAGCACCGGTTCGGCGCGGGTCACGTCCGCCATCTCGCCGCCGGCGATCAGGATCAGCTTGCCGCTGCGCGCCTCGTTGGGGCTGCCGCTGACCGGGCAATCCACCACCGCTAACCCGCGCGCGGTGGCGGCCTCGGCGACCACCCGCATCGTCTGCGGGTCGATGGTGCTGAGTTCGATGCACAATGTACCCTTGGTGGCGTGCGCGACGATGCCGTCGGCGCCGAGCCACGCTTCGGCCACGGCCTTCGGATCGGGCAGGCTGGTCAGGACCAGGCTGCGCCCGGCGAGCGCTTCGGCAATACCAGACGCCATCTGAAAGCCGTCCCGGGCCAGGCGCGCACGCTGATCGGCGCTGACGTCATAGCCGACGACATCGAGACCGGACTCCTTGAGGCGTCCCGCCATCCCCGATCCCATCTGCCCCATTCCGATGACCGCGACCTTCTCCGACATGCGTCTCTCCCTGGATTCTTTGCTGCCGTGTTGAGGCATTACTGGCGCGGACCAGTCAATCCCCCGTTGGCGCAGGGGGTTACCGTTGAAACGCCACCGCCTGAGAGTCATAGACGGCGGGAGGATTAAGCCTCCAATCCGGGCTGACATCCTTCTGGAAAAACCGATATACGGAAGCTCGTCGTGCTAGCTTTCGTCAGCCGGTCCAAGCGTCCTGTAGTATCGGTTTGGAGACAGAAATATTAATGAGATGAATGGCTTAGACCACCGTTTTTCCGTCGCCCCGATGATGGACTGGACCGACCGGCATTGCCGCGTGTTTCACCGGCTGATGACGCGGCATGCCAAGCTCTACACGGAGATGCTGACCACGGGCGCCATCATCCATGGCGACCGCGCGCGGCTGCTCGGCTTCGATGCCAGCGAACATCCGGTCGCCCTTCAGCTCGGCGGTTCGGACCCGCGCGATCTCGCCACCGCGGCGAAAATCGGCGAGGAGTTTGGCTACGACGAAATCAATCTCAATGTCGGCTGTCCGTCGGATAGGGTGAAGGACGGCCGCTTCGGCGCCTGCCTGATGGCGGAGCCGGCGCTGGTCGCTGAGGGCGTCGCCGCCATGAAGCGCGCGGTCGGCATTCCCGTCACGGTCAAATGCCGGCTCGGCATCGATGACCAGGATCCGGAGATCGCGCTCGATGCGCTGGCGCGCAACGTCGTCGCCGCCGGCGCCGATGCGCTGATCGTGCATGCGCGCAAGGCCTGGCTCAATGGATTGTCGCCGAAGGAAAACCGCGACATCCCGCCGCTCGATTACGATAGGGTGTATCGGCTGAAGGCAGCGATGCCGGATCTGCCTGTCATCATCAATGGCGGCATTGCCGATCTCGCCGAGGCCAAGGCGCACCTTGCGCACGTCGACGGCGTGATGCTGGGGCGCGCGGCCTATCACGACCCCTGGCGGTTGCTGGCGGCCGATCCCGCACTGTTCGGCGAGGCCGCGCCCTACAACGCGATGAAGGACGTGTTCGAGGCGATGGAGCCCTATATCGAGGATCAGCTCGCGCAGGGCACGCGGCTGCATTCGATGACGCGGCATTTCGTCGGCGCGTTTCATGGCGTGCCGGGCGCGCGCGCGTTCCGCCGCCACCTCGCCGAGAACGGAGTCAAGCCGGGCGCCGGCGTCGATGTGCTGCGCGATGCGGTTGCGCTAGTTGACGGCCGCGCGGTCGCGTCGATTGCGGCCTGAGACATCGGGATAGCCGTGCAGCTTCAGCCTGTCGGCCTGGACGCCCCAGCTTTCCAGCCGGTCCAGGAAGCTCATGCCGAGCAGGTTGGTCTTCATCTGGCCGCGCGGCACCACCAGCGCCGGCACTGATCGCTCGACCAGTTTGCCGACCGCAAGACGGTCAATCGTCAGCCGCGCCGCCTTGGTATGACCGCCGGCGGTTTCGACGTCGACATTGTATTCGAGCATTTCAAGCGGCAGTCCGATCGCTTTGGCGGTCTCCCAGGTCAGCACCACCGAAGTCGCGCCGGTGTCGATCACCATCGGCGCGCTGACGCCGTTGATCCTGGCGTGCAGGGCGAATTCACCGCCTTGACGGCGCGGGATCTGGACGGCGTGCGCCGGCGATACGGTTCGTTGGCGCAGCATGTCGGACACGCTGTCGCTGGCGCGGGCCAGCTGCTCTGGATCCCGGTAGGCGATCACGGCGGTGACGGTCACCGCCAGCATGATGAGAACGAGGATAAAGCGGCTCACAGCGCGCCTCCCGTGCAAGGGGAGATGTAAGGGGAGGTGCTCAGTCGGGCTTCGGGCCGGCCGCCGGCGCGGGCGGTGCAAGACCCGCGTCGGCCATGCGCGCGGCGAGCCCCGCTATCACCGCTTGCCGCTCGGCGGTCTCCATCCGGTGCCAGCGCGCGATCTCCGGCAGGGTACGTCCGCAGCCCAAACAGAGGCTGGTTCTGGGATCCACGATACAGACTGCGATACACGGCGTTTCTTTGCTCATTCTGGAATAGTGATGCGGTTTCGGTTGGTTGCGCAAGTGCTCCGGTCACAGCCCGGTGCCGGCGCTCATGATCGGCTTGTTGCGGATCCGCCGCTTGTCCTCGGCGGTCACGGTGGTTTCCGGCTGCAGCGGCGGCGCCTCCTCGGCCATCGGCGCCAGCGCCGACATCACGCGCTCCGGCGGGAAGGTGACGATGACTTCGGTGCCGATGCGCAGCTTCGATTTCAGCGTGAAGGTGCCGCCGTGCATGTCGATCAGGCTCTTGGCGATCGGCAGACCGAGGCCGGCGCCCTGTTCGGCTGATTTGATCGAATTGGAGCCCTGGCCGAACGACGCCAGCACGATCGGGATTTCATCCTCGGCGATACCGGAGCCGCTATCCTTGACGCTGAGATATTGTCCGCCGGATGCGGTCCATCCGACCTTCAGCCAGATCTCGCCGCCTTGCGGGGTGAATTTGATGGAGTTCGACAGCAAATTGAGCACGATTTGGCGGGTGGCGCGCTCGTCGCCCCAGATCCGCGGCATGCCCTGCTCGAACACCTCGTGAATGGTGATGCCGCGGCTGGAGGCGCGCAGTTTCAGCAGATGATGACAGTCGGCCACCACATGCACCAGCGACACCGCTTCTTCGTTGAGCTCGTACCTTCCGGCCTCGATCCGCGACAGATCGAGAATCTCGTTGATCAGGTTCAACAGGTGGACGCCGGAATTGTGAATGTCGGCGGAATATTCCTTGTAAACCGGAACGGCATGCGCGCCGAAGATTTCGCTCTTCATCACCTCGGAAAATCCGAGGATGGCGTTCAGCGGCGTCCGCAATTCGTGGCTCATTTGCGCGAGAAACCGCGACTTCGCGACGTTGGCGGATTCGGCGCGATGCCGCGCCTCGTCGGAGATCGCCTTGGCCTGCTCGAGTTCGCCGATCAGCGCATCCTTTTCGGCGCGCGCCTCCAGCGTCGCCAGCGTCGTCGAATGCAGGCGGTGGGCGAGCAACGCGAAATATCCCTGGGCGGCGAGCGCGAGCAACGCCAGCACGTAACTGTCGAAGGTGCCGCCCAGTACGAAATTCACGGCGATCGCGGCCGTCACCGGCGCGGTCGCCACCAGGGCCGCGATCGGCAGGCTGGCCGCGAGCATGCTGGAGACCGCGATCACCAGCAGCATCAGGAACATCATCAGCGTGTTCGAGACCACGCCGGGGGTTGTCGGGTGGAGCAGGATCGCGGTCCAGCACAGGCCGTACAGGAGATCGAGCAGCACGAACCGCGTCCGCCATTTTTGCGTGGCGGTGAGCGAGCCTTGCTCGCCAAGGAACCTGCGGCAATTGCGGATGATGACGGCCTGGATGCAGAACATGCCGCCGGTCCACGCTGCGGCCGAAATCGGTTCCATCCAGAAACCGAACAACAGGCCGGTCGCCACCACCAGCAGCATCACGACGTAGGACGCCGAGATCCGGGTCTGGGCATATTGTCGAAGCAGTTCGCGATCGAAAGCAGGGCGGGTTCCGCTGGTCGACGTTAACCTGTCACGCGCCTCGCGCACCCGCTGCGCGGCAACGCGGCGGTTACTGACCGGCGCGGCGACAGGGGCTTCGGCCGGAAGCTGAACGACTTCGGGCTTTTCTGCGGGTTTACTCATCAAACAACACAAATCCTGCCCGCTGCACGCGCGAGCTTTTGCATCGTCTATCTCTGCCGCTAAATCATTAAGAGCTGACTTAAAGCGGTAAAGAATCACGTTAACGGGAGGTTAAATTAACTTGTTGGCGGGCCTCACGGCCGGCGTTCTCCGGAACGCGAACAGACCCCGGTTTGAACCATTAATTCGCCTGCACAGTTCCGCATGCGGCAGGTTTCAGCTATGACCTGCTTCAAGGACGTGAACCTAGGTCCGCCAACGCGAGGAAAACCCATGAAAGCTGCCTTCATCGAACAGCACGGCGGGCCGGACGTTCTGAAATTCGGCGAGATGCCCGATCCCGTGGCCGCGTCCGGCGAGGTCGTGGTCGATATTGTCGCCGCCAGCGTCAATGGTGCGGACTGGAAGGTACGGGAGGGAAAATCGGGCCAGCTTTCGAAATTTCCCTACATTCTTGGACGGGATTTCTCCGGTGTCGTTGCTGCCGTTGGCGATGGTGTCAAAGACCTGCGTGTGGGCGATGAGGTCTTCGGCGTCTGCGACGTCGGCCAGGAGGGCGCTTATGCCGAGAAGATCGCGATCAAGGCAGCCATCGTCGCTGGGAAGACCGATCGCCTGTCACATGTCGATGCCGCGGCACTGGCGCTGGCCGGGTTGACGGCGCTTTGCACGGTCGAAGACACGCTGAAACTGAAGGCCGGCGAGACGATCCTGATCCAGGGAGGCGCGGGCGGTGTCGCCAGCTTTGCTATCCAGCTGGCCAAGCATCTGGGTGCGCGCGTGATCACGACGGCAAGTGCTGCGAACCATGATTATCTCCGCCAAATCGGCGCCGATGAGATCATCGACTACAATGCGGTGGATTTTACCAGGGTCGTAAGCGACTGCGACGCAGTCTTCGATACCGTCGGCGGCGATGTCGCGCCGCGATCGTTCACGGTGCTGAAGCCGGGCGGCCGGGCGGCCTTTATTGCCTCGGGAGCACAGGCGCCGAAGCCGGACCGCAGCGATGTCGTTGCCATCAGGCCCAGCGTCGGACGCGATCGGCCACATCTCAAGCGCATCGTTGCGCTGGTTGCGCATGGAGCCGTCCGTCCGCCGGAAGTGACGCGCTACAAGCTCAGCGAAGCCGTAGCCGCGCACCGCTTGAGCGAATCCCGCCATTTTCGCGGCAAGCTGGTTTTTCTGGTCCGCTGACTTGTCGCGAAGCAGTTCCAAGCGCCACCAGCACGGTGCCGAACAGGACAGAGACGGTGGTCGCGACGACCAGCACCGACGCCCGCGCGGCCATCGTGCCGGGCGCGATAATCCGGGGGAGTTGCCCAGGTAGCACCCGGGCCGACGATAATGGTGCTGAGGCTGCAAACATCCCCTGTTAATTCTCTCATGTTCTGGTACGGCCATGGCGTGCGATCCGGCCGCTTCTGGCCGTTTGCCCCCGGAGCCTCGACAATGGAACTCGCACCGCTCGCCCTTACGCAGCTCGAAAAGATCACGCTTTCCGAACTGCTGAGCGCACTCAGCCATGCGCTCGATCTTACCGAGGGGCAGCCGGCCGGCCATTGCGTGCGATGTAGCCGCATCGGCGTCGAAATCGGCAGGGAAATAGGTCTCAGCGAGGCGGAGATCGTCGAACTTTATTACGCGCTGTTGCTGAAGGATCTCGGTTGCAGCAGCAATGCGGCGCGCATCTGCGAGCTGTACCTCACCGATGATTTATCCTTCAAGCAGGACTTCAAGTTCATTGACGGCAGTCTGCCGCAGGCGCTGCGCTTCGTGCTGGGCCATACCGGGCTGAAAGCCGGGCTCGCCGAACGGTTCCGGGCAATCGTCAACATCTTTCAGAACGGCGGTGAGATCGCTCGCGAGCTGATAGAGACCCGCTGCCATCGCGGCGCCGATATCGCCCGCAAGATGCGCTTCTCCGAGCCGGTCGCCGAAGGTATCCAAAATCTCGATGAGCACTGGGATGGCGGTGGCAAGCCCCGGGGTTTGCGCGGGTTGGAAATCCCGATCTATTCGCGCATCGCGCTGATGACTCAGGTCATCGATGTGTTTCACGTCTCGAACGGCCCCGACGCCGCGTTGCGCGAGGTTCAGAACCGGTCGGGGACGTGGTTCGATCCGGATATCGTGGCTGCCTTCGAACGTATCGCGTCGCGACCTGCATTCTGGGACAGCCTGGGTGCTGACAACGGGCAAGAGGCCGCGTTACCCCAGACGCCAGTTCAGTCAGGCGTGGCGATCGACGAAGACTATCTCGACGATATCGCGGCTGCCTTCGCCCAAGTGGTGGATTCCAAAAGTCCTTACACCAGCGGCCACAGCGAGCGCGTCACCCTTTTTGCCGACATGGTTGCCGAACAGTTGGAGTTCACTGACGCGCAGCGACGCTGGCTCAAACGTGCTGCGCTGCTGCACGACATCGGCAAGCTCGGCGTCAGCAACGCAATCCTCGACAAGCCCGGCAAGCTGGACGATCACGAATGGGCCGCGATGCGGATGCATTCAGCGTATTCGGAGGCAATCCTGTCGCGCGTCAGTGCGTTCAAGGAGCTGGCTCCGGTCGCCGGCGCGCATCACGAGCGGCTGGACGGCAAGGGCTATCCGCGCGGTCTCTCGGGAGACCAGATCTGCCTGGAAACCCGCATCATCACGACCGCAGATATTTTCGATGCGCTCACCGCCGACCGGCCCTATCGCGCGGCCATGCCGATCACAAAAGCCATGGCTATCATGTCTGACATGGTCGGCACCCAGATCGACGCGGACTGTTTTACAGCGCTCCGCCGCGCGCTCGGACGGATCGACCAGACGCTGGTGGCCTGACGAGGCGCTCCCTTATTCGGAGAACTTTCCGAATAAGGTTGGTTTCGAGGACGCCGATGACAAGCTCGTGCATCGCGCGGACATCGTCCTTTTCGATGAGAGGTTAGACCGCTTTCGCCTGCCTTCAGCGCTCCAGCCGCGCCAGCAGGCTCGACGTGTCCCAGCGCTTGCCGCCCATCTTCTCGACTTCCGAATAGAACTCGTTGACCAGGGCGGTAACCGGAAGGCTGGCGCCGTTGCGTCGCGATTCCGCGAGACAGATCATCAGGTCCTTGCGCATCCATTCCACGGCAAAACCGTAATCGAACTTGCCGTCGTTCATGCCCTTGTAGCGGTTTTCCATCTGCCAGGATTGCGCCGCGCCTTTTGAGATCGTTTCGATCACAGCCTGGACGTCGAGCCCGGCCTTCTTGGCAAAATGAATGCCTTCCGAAAGGCCCTGGACCAGCCCGGCGATGCAGATCTGGTTGACCATCTTGGTCAGTTGCCCGGAGCCCGCGGGACCAAGCAGCTTGCACATCCGCGCATAGGCCGCGATCACGGGCTCGGCGCCGGCGTAGGCGTCAGCGGTACCGCCGCACATCACCGTCAGCACGCCGTTTTCCGCGCCGGCCTGGCCGCCGGACACCGGGGCGTCGATGAACTTAAAGCCCGCCTTGGTGGCGGCGGCGTCGAGTTCGCGCGCGACTTCGGCCGAAGCGGTGGTGTGATCGACGAAGGTGGCGCCCTTTTTCACGCCCGCGAACGCGCCATCGGCGCCGATCGTGACGGCGCGCAGGTCGTTGTCATTGCCGACGCAGCACATCACGAAATCCTGGCCTTCGGCGGCGGCTTTCGGCGTCGCAGCCGTCTTGCCGCCGAATTTCTCGGCCCATGCCTTGGCCTTGGCCGGCGTCCGGTTGAAGACCGTCACCTCATGGCCGCCCTTGGCCGCCAGATGTCCTGCCATGGGGAAACCCATGACGCCGAGACCGAGAAAAGCAACTTTAGCCATGTGAGCAACCCTGGGGTTTTGCCGGCATTGGATGTGCCGGACCGTGTTCTGGGGAGTGAGGGGGGGAGGCCGGAACAGGCCACCTCCGAGATGCGGAAAGCGCACAATAAACCCTGCAGCATGGAGGGCAACCGCCTCCGTTTGGTGCGCAGGGCGGGTTTTGTGCTAGGAATGACCTTCCAAACAATGGCCTTCCAACCAGGGCCGCAAAAAACGGGAGTGTATCGCATGGGCATGAGCGTGGGCGTGCTGGACCATTTCAACATCCGGACCCGGAAACTCGCCGACACGGTTCGATTTTACGAGGACATCCTGGGCCTGGAAAAGGGCGCCCGGCCGGACTTCGCCTTCCCCGGAGCCTGGATGTACAGCGAGGGCAAGGCGGTGGTTCATCTGGTCGATATTTCGAAGACGGACGAGGCGCAAAAGCCCGATTCCGGCGTGGTCCATCACGTCGCCTTCATCAGCCGGGGCTTTACCGACATGCAGAAGCGGCTGGAAGGCAAGGGGTTCAAATACGACTCCCGGCAGGTCCCGGGCGGCGATCTCTGGCAGATCTTCGTCGATGACCCCAATGGCGTCATGATCGAGCTGAACTACGAGGCCGCCAAGGAGCAGGGCGCGGCTCCCACCGAGGTCCGGGAAGACATGGCGGCGAGGTAGGATTGGCAGCGAGGTAGCCTTTTGCGCCGGACCGCTCTATGGGTCGCATCCAAAGCCAATCAGGAGATGCGCCCGTGAGCGTCACGCAGCAACAGGTTCTCGATGTGCTGGGCAAGGTAAAGTCGCCAGGCGGCGTCGCCTTGACCCACGCCAATGTGCTGTCGGCGGTCACCGTGAGCGACGGCAAGGTGTTCTTCTCGATCAATGTCGACGCCGCGGAAGCCCGCGCCTGGGAAAGCGTCCGGGCCGCGACCGAGGCCGCGGTGCGGGCGATTCCCGGCGTCACCGCCGCGATGATTGCACTGACCGCCGAACGCAAGCCCGGCTCGCCGGCGGCAGCGCCGGCGGCGGCTCCGCATCGCCATTCGCACGGCGTGCAGCCGGTCTCGGCGCATCGGCCGCCGCAAAGTCCGGTTTCGCCGATGTCGAAGCAGTCGGAGATACCGGGCATTGCCGCTGTCATCGCGGTGGCCTCCGGCAAGGGCGGTGTCGGCAAGTCCACCACAGCGCTCAACCTGGCGCTGGGCCTGCGCGATCTCGGTTTGCGGGTCGGTCTGCTCGATGCGGATATCTATGGGCCTTCGGTGCCGCGGCTGACCGGCATTCGTGAGAAACCGCAGCTGGACGACAACAGGAAGATGATTCCGATTCAGCGCTTCGGCCTTGCTATCATGTCGATCGGTTTTCTGGTCGAGGAGGAAACCGCGATGATCTGGCGCGGGCCGATGGTGATGTCGGCTATCACCCAGATGTTGCGGGACGTTGCCTGGGGCACCCTGGATATTCTGGTGGTCGATATGCCGCCCGGAACCGGCGACGCGCAGCTCACGCTGGCGCAGAATGTGCCGTTGCGCGGCGCGGTCATCATCTCGACGCCGCAGGATCTTTCCCTGATCGATGCGCGGCGGGGCCTGGCGATGTTCAAGAAGGTCAATGTGCCGGTGCTCGGCATCGTCGAGAACATGAGCTATTTTCAGTGTCCGGAATGTGGCACGCGATCGGATATTTTCGGGCACGGCGGCGCGCGGCTGGAGGCGGAACGGCTTGGCGTGCCGTTTTTGGGCGAAATCCCGCTTCACATGTCGATTCGCGCCACCTCGGATTCGGGAACCCCGGTCGTGGACAGCGAGCCGGACGGACCGCATGCGGCGATCTACCGCGCGATCGGCGCCAAGGTCCGCGACCAGCTCCAGGGCGTTATCGCCGCCGCCTGAGCCCGAATTTCGGGCATATGCGACTTTCGTTTATTCAGTGCTGTCATGCCGTTGTCGTGTTTTCCGAACGCAAATTTCCGTGTTAAAGCGCCCCGCCAGAGCGGCTTAGGGCGGACGCAAATACCGCTTCGCCGAATTTGCCGCTCCAGGAAATCGGGAAGAAATTGCCCCAACTTAGGAGATGCCTGAATGAAGCGTCGTGATTTTTTGAAAGTTTCCGCGGCCGGTGCCGCCGCCACCGCCATTGCCTCGCCGGCGATCGCGCAATCCTCGCCCGAGATCAAATGGCGCATGACGTCGAGCTTCCCGAAGTCGCTCGATACGATCTACGGCGGCGCCGATTATTTCGTGAAACAGGTTGCGGAAATGACCGACAACAAGTTTCAGATTCAACTGTTCGCGGCGGGTGAAATCGTGCCGGGCCTGCAGGCGCTGGACGCGACGTCCAACGGCACCGTCGAGATGAGCCACACGGTTTCATATTATTATGTCGGCAAGGATCCGACCTTTTCGATCTTCGCGTCGGTGCCGTTCGTCCTCAACGCCCGCCAGCAGAACTCCTGGCTCTCCCAGGGCGGTGGCAATGAACTCGCCAACGAGCTTTTCAAGAAGCACAACGTGGTCGGCTTTGCCTGCGGCAATACCGGCACCCAGATGGGTGGCTGGTTCCGCAAGGAGATCAAGACCGTTGCGGATCTCTCCGGCCTGAAGATGCGAATCGGCGGCATCGCCGGCCAGGTGCTGCAGAAGGTCGGTGTCGTGCCCCAGCAGATTGCCGGTGGCGATATCTATCCCGCACTCGAAAAAGGCACCATCGACGCGGCCGAATGGGTCGGGCCCTACGATGACGAGAAACTCGGATTCCAGAAGGTCGCCAAATATTACTACTACCCCGGCTTCTGGGAAGGCGGCCCCACGGTTCACGCCTTCTGCAATCTGGAGAAGTGGAACTCGCTGCCGAAGAACTATCAGGCCATCATCACCAACGCGACTGCGAACGCCAATAGCTGGATGGCGGCGCGTTATGATATGCAGAACCCGGCGGCGCTGAAGCGTTTGGTGGCCGGCGGCACCCAGCTTCGCCCCTTCACCAACGAGGTGCTGGAGGCCTGTCTGAAGGCGACCAACGAATTGTGGGTCGAAATCTCCGCGAAGAACGCCGATTTCAAGAAATCGATCGATGCAATGCAGGCCTATCGGTCCGATCAGTATCTGTGGTGGCAGGTTGCCGAATACACCTACGACAGCTTCATGATCCGCTCACGCACCCGGGGCTGATTCCAGGGCTGAGCCTTAAGTCGCAATAGCAAGCCCGGCCCTCGCAAGAAGGCCGGGCTTTTTTTCTTGAACCGGCCAGTTCGGCATGGAAATCGGAAACCGGATGTTCCATGGTGGTTCCAAAGCTTCGGCAAGAAGGCTCACGGACACAAGCACAAACAAGGAGGACGTAACCAATGAAGCGACGAGACTTTATCAAGGTCACAGGCATGGGAGTCGCGGGCGCCGCGGCCATGGCCGCCCCGGCGATCGCGCAGTCGGCGCCGGAGATCAAATGGCGCATGGCCGCTAGCTGGCCGAAATCGCTCGATACGCTGTTCGGCGGCGCGGAAATGATGTGCAAGATGGTGGCCGAGGCCACCGACAACAAATTCCAGATCCAGATCTTTGCCGCGGGCGAAATCGTGCCCGGCTTGCAGGTACTCGACGCCGTGCAGAATGGCACCGTCGAATGCGGTCACACCGCATCGTATTACTACTTCGGCAAGGATCCGACCTTTACCTTCGGCTCCGCCGTGCCGTTCGGCCCCAACCAGCGCATCAACCAGGCCTGGTACATGCTGGGCGGCGGCAAGGAACTCCTGAACGAGTTTTACAAGGGCTTCAACGTGCACTCGCTGCTCGCCGGCAATACCGGTTGCCAGATGGGTGGCTGGTTCCGCAAGGAGATCAAGACCGTCGATGATCTCAAGGGGCTCAAATTCCGAATCGGTGGCTTTTCCGGGCGCGTATTGCAGAAGCTCGGCGCGGTGCCGCAGCAGATCGCCGGCGGCGACATCTATCCCGCGCTTGAGAAGGGCACCATCGACGCGGCCGAGTGGGTCGGGCCGTACGACGACGAGAAGCTCGGGTTTTATAAGGTCGCGAAGTATTATTACTATCCCGGCTGGTGGGAAGGCGGCTCGATGATCCTGGGGCTCGTCAACCAGGACAAGTGGAACAGCCTGCCCAAGCATTACCAGGCGATCCTCGAACCGGCCGGGCATTA
>JBBQUA010000002.1:0-72736 GCA_038212905.1 Hyphomicrobiales bacterium | reverse complement strand
CCCTTGCAGACGTCGCAGGTGACGTAGACGTCGGGCAGAAAGTGCATCTCGATCTTGATGACGCCGTCGCCCTGGCAGGCCTCGCAGCGGCCGCCCTTGACGTTGAAGGAGAAGCGGCCGGGCTCGTAGCCGCGCGCCTTGGATTCGGGCAGGCCGGCGAACCATTCGCGAATCGGCGTGAAGGCGCCGGGATAGGTCGCCGGGTTGGAGCGCGGGGTGCGGCCGATCGGCGACTGGTCGATGTCGATGATCTTGTCGATATGCTCGAGGCCCTCGATGCGGTCGTGCGGGGCGGCGCCCTCGCTGGCATTGTTGAGTTTTCGCGCGATGGCCTTGTAGAGGGTGTCGATCAGCAAGGTCGACTTGCCACCGCCGGAGACGCCGGTGACGCAGGTGAACAGCCCCAGCGGAATTTCCGCCGAGACGTTTTTCAGATTGTTGCCGCGGGCGTTGATCACCTTGATGGTGCGGCGATGGTTCGGCGGCTTGCGCTCGGGAATCTCCACCGACAATTCGCCGGTGAGATATTTCCCGGTCAGCGATTTCGGATTGTTCATGACGTCGGCGGGTGTGCCCTGCGCCACGATATGGCCGCCATGGACGCCGGCGCCGGGGCCGACGTCGACGACGTAGTCGGCGAGGCGAATGGCGTCCTCGTCATGCTCGACCACGATCACGGTATTGCCGAGGTCGCGCAGCCGCTTCAGGGTTTCCAGCAGCCGCGCATTGTCGCGCTGGTGCAGGCCAATGGATGGTTCGTCCAGCACGTAGAGCACGCCGGTCAGTCCGGAGCCGATCTGCGACGCCAGCCGGATGCGCTGGCTCTCGCCGCCGCTCAATGTGCCGGAGGCGCGGGCCAAGGTCAGGTAGTTCAGGCCGACATCGAGCAGGAACGACAGCCGCTCGCGGATCTCCTTCAGCACGCGGGCGGCGATCTCGTTCTGCTGGGCGTTGAGCGCCTTCGGCACGGTCTCGAACCACTCGCCGGCGCGCCGCACCGACAGTTCGGAGATTTCGCCGATGTGCTTGCCGTCGATCTTGACGCACAGCGCTTCCGGCTTCAGCCGATGACCGTGGCAGCCGCCGCAGGGCACGTTGGAAAAATACTTGCCGAGTTCCTCGCGCGCCCATTCGCTGTCGGTCTCGCGGTAGCGGCGGTCGAGATTGGTGATGACGCCCTCGAACGGTTTTTTGGTGTCGTAGGAGCGCACGCCGTCCTCGTAGGAGAATTTGATTTCGTCATCGCCAGAGCCGTGCAGCAGCGCCTGCTGCACTTTCTTGGTCAGGTCCTTCCACTTGGTGTCGAGCGTGAATTTGTAGAATTTGCCGAGCGCGGTCAGGGTCTGAATGTAATAGGGCGACGACGATTTCGCCCACGGCGCGATGGCGCCCTTGCGCAAGGTGAGGTCCTTGTCGGGAATGACCAATTCCTCGTCGATATGCTGCTCGACGCCGAGGCCGCCGCAGGCGGGGCAGGCGCCATAGGGGTTGTTGAACGAGAACAGCCGGGGCTCGATTTCCGGAATGGTGAAGCCGGACACCGGGCAGGCGAATTTTTCCGAGAACAGGATCCGCTCCGCGCCTGTCTTGTCGTGGATCTTGGCGGTTTTCTTGTCGGACTTTTTCTCGGGGGCGGCGGCGGGTGGCGCGTCGGCATATTCGATCACCGCCAGGCCCTCGGCGAGTTTCAGCGCGGTTTCAAAACTTTCCGCGAGGCGCTGGCCGATGTCGGGGCGGACCACGATGCGGTCGACCACCACGTCGATGTCGTGCGGGAATTTCTTGTCGAGCACGGGGGCTTCCGACAATTCGTGGAAGGCGCCGTCGATCTTGACGCGCTGGAATCCCTTTTTGAGATATTCGGCGAGCTCCTTGCGGTATTCGCCCTTGCGGCCGCGCACCACGGGCGCCAGCAGATAGAGCCTTGTGCCCTCGGGCAGCGCCAGCACGCGGTCGACCATCTGCGAGACGATCTGGCTTTCGATCGGAAGACCCGTGGCGGGGGAATAGGGGACGCCGACGCGCGCCCACAACAGCCGCATGTAGTCGTAGATCTCGGTCACGGTGCCGACGGTGGAGCGCGGATTTTTCGAGGTCGTCTTCTGCTCGATGGAAATGGCCGGCGACAGCCCGTCGATCTGGTCGACGTCGGGCTTCTGCATCATCTCCAGGAACTGGCGCGCATAGGCCGACAGCGACTCGACGTAACGCCGCTGGCCCTCCGCATAGATCGTGTCGAAGGCGAGCGAGGATTTGCCGGAGCCGGACAGGCCGGTGAACACCACGAGCTTGTCTCGGGGTATTTCGAGGTCGACGTTTTTGAGATTGTGCTCGCGCGCGCCGCGGATCGTTATCGCGCGCATGCCGGAACCGGCGTTCGGTTGGCGCTTCGCCCTGATCACTTCATCCATGTCGGCATTCCCAAGGCGCGCGTGACGCCACTAGCGGTCAGGCGCGCATCGCCGGATCAACCGGGACCTTACGCCAATGGGGTGAAGCATGGAACATAGGAAGAACCGCGGGGATTTCCAGCCCCTGCCGCAAATCATCAACTGTTTGTTTCGAATGCGGTTTCAATGGCAGCAGATGGCAGTGAGCCGACAAGCGAAAGGCCGGCGCAAGGCCGGCCTTTCGTAGCTCAATCGAAACAGGGTCGGGACGATCAGTACTTCGCGACGACCGGGCCGCCCCAGCGGTAGTTGACGCGCACGGTGACCAGATCGACGTCCTGACGGATGCGGTGGTTGGAGAACAGGGTGCCAGCCGTGAAGGCGGCGCCGTTGTTGATGAAGGTGTAGTTCTTGTCCTGCATGAACATATGGTCGTATTCGATCGCGGCCGACCAGTTCGGGGCGAAGCCATATTCCGCACCGACGCCGACCACGCCACCCCAGCGGGTGTCGTCGATGGTATTGGTAACCTGGACGCCGGTGAGGGTGCCGACGTGGCGATAGCGATCCGAGGTCACCGCAGCGCCGCCCTTGACGTAGAGCAGGGCGTTGTTGAAGGCGACGCCGACCTGGCCAGTGAACAGGCCGAAAGCATCGACGCGAGTATCATTGCTGAAAGCCGCAGCCAGCGGGCTTTGGTTGCGACCGTGGAAATCAGCCCAGTTGCCCTGTGCTTCCAGGCCGAACACCCACTGCGAAGCCTGCCAGCGATAGCCGAGCTGACCGCCGACGGTGCCGCCGGTTGCGTAGTGACAGCCGTCCGCGAGAGCGATGCCAAGAGTCGTATCGTCCCAGCACTTGCGGCTCGATCCCCAGCCACCGTTGAGGCCGACGTAGAAACCGCTCCAGTCATAATACGCCGCGACCATCGCGGGCGGCGCCTTGGTGTAAGGACGGGCGGCCATGTCAGCTGCCGATGCCGGTGCAGCCATGCCCAGCGCAACCAACCCAACAGTACCCAGCAAAAACTTCTTCATCTCGGTGTCTCCGGTTTTGTTCCGCTTCACTTGGTCCCGAAGCGGTTTTGAATTTTTGGTGCGAGCGCCCGGTCAATCTCAATTTCGAAGTTGATGATAATCGGAGTCTGTAGAAAAATCCGTCTCCGAAATGCAACACTCGGCCGCGAAGTGAATCGCCGGAAGTTAGTGATCTGTTTACGGAATTCGGGAGCGCGACGGGGGCCGAATGAACTTTCCGCCCCCGAATGCATGGCCGCAGTGCCAGGATACCAATCAGGCTGACTGCAACCTCCGTAACACACAGAACAAAACTGGAACATTGCCGTCGGGAATGCTATATGTGGATAACCGGGGATCGCCGGGGGATCGCAAGGCGCGCGGCAGCGGCGAGCGTATAGGGTCGGGCTCAAGGTGGTCCGATACGTGGTCCTCAAGGCGATCCCGGAATTCAGCCGGCGGCCCGGCGGGTTCGGACAGTTCAAGTACATTCCAGGAGTGGAGAGCGGCGATGGCGGGAAGCGTAAACAAGGTGATTCTGGTCGGAAATCTCGGCAAGGATCCGGAAATCCGGCGGACCCAGGATGGGCGACCGATCGCCAATCTGAGCGTGGCGACTTCCGAAACCTGGCGCGACAAGGCTACGGGCGAGCGCAAGGAAAAGACCGAGTGGCACCGCGTGGTGATCTTCTCCGAGCCGCTCTGCAAGATCGTCGAGCAGTATCTCAAGAAGGGCGCCAAGGTTTATATCGAAGGCGCGCTGCAGACCCGCAAATGGACCGACCAGGCCGGCGTCGAGAAATATTCGACCGAAGTGGTGCTGCAGGGCTTCAATTCGACGCTGACCATGCTCGACGGCCGCAGCGGCGCGGGCGGCGGTGGCGGCAGTTTCGGGCCGGATGAGTCCGGCGGCGGCGATTTCGGCTCTGGCGGTCCATCCAGCGCGGCACCGCGCCGCGCGGTCGCGGCCGGCGCCGGCGCCCGCAACAGCGATATGGACGACGACATCCCGTTCTGATCGCGGCTTGCGGGATCGAGCGACCAGCGTTTTCAATCATGGCCGGGCTGCAGAGTCCGGCCATGATGCGTTTCGAGCATTCTACGAATAAACTTGACAGTGGAAAGATGGATGTAAATACTCGTTACATTCGTCGTCACGTCTGGTTCGCAGGTGCTTCAAATGTCGCTCGCTCCGTTGCTCGCCGCCGCTACCGAAATCCAGCTGCACGCTTTTGCCGCCATGGCGGCCTTCGTGCTCGGCGCGGTTCAGCTTGCGGCGCCGAAGGGCACGCTGCCGCACCGGACGCTGGGATGGGTCTGGGTCCTGCTGATGCTGGTGATCAGCGCTTCTTCTTTCCTGATCCACGGCATCAAATTGTGGGGCCCGTGGAGCCCGATCCACCTGATCTCGGTGTTTACGCCTATCATGCTGGTGGTGGCGGTGGTGGCGGCCCGCGCGCATAACGTCCGCACCCACAGGACCACGATGATCTCGATCTATGCCGGCGCGTTGATCCTGGCGGGGCTGTTCACGCTGGTGCCCGGCCGGCTCATGCACCGGGTCCTGTTCGGCTCATGAAAGCCGCTGGAAACGGCGGGCCGGCGAGGCGGATTTTCCGCCGTCTCGGGCGG
The DNA here is from genome assembly GCA_038212905.1 of Hyphomicrobiales bacterium. Taxonomy (GTDB): domain Bacteria; phylum Pseudomonadota; class Alphaproteobacteria; order Rhizobiales; family Xanthobacteraceae; genus Bradyrhizobium. The sequence continues at coordinate 67,698 of JBBQUA010000002.1, read as the reverse complement.
CTGGATTCGCCGGCCCGGCAGGCTGCATCATCGGTCCGCTAAGTCCATGAAAAAACGAAGGGAAAAACCGCTGGCGCGGAGCGGTTAGGGGTGGTTAGAAAGGCCTCGATACGCTATATGATTCTGAGCCAAAACTGACCGGATTTCCCCTTTGTCTGACACTGAAGATGAGAAGCCCGGCGAACCGCCGGCGCCCTCGGATATTCGTCCCGTATCCATCCTCGACGAGATGAAACGCAGCTACCTCGATTACGCCATGAGCGTGATCGTGGCGCGGGCGCTGCCGGATGCGCGCGACGGCTTGAAGCCGGTGCATCGCCGGATTCTCTACGCGATGTACGAGAACGGGTTCGAATACAACAAGCCGTACCGCAAGTCGGCGCGCACCGTCGGCGACGTGATCGGTAAATACCATCCGCATGGCGACCAGTCGGTCTATGACGCGATGGTTCGCATGGCGCAGGAATTTTCCATGCGCGTGCCGCTGATCGACGGCCAGGGCAATTTCGGCTCGGTCGACGGCGATATGGCGGCCGCGATGCGGTACACGGAATCGCGCCTGACCAAGATCGCGCAACTGCTGCTCGACGACCTCGACAAGGATACCGTCGATTACCAGGACAATTACGACGGCTCGTTCAGGGAACCGCGGGTGCTGCCCGCCAAATTCCCGAACCTGCTGGTCAACGGCGCCGGCGGCATCGCGGTTGGCATGGCCACCAACATTCCGCCGCACAATCTCGGCGAAGTGATCGACGCCTGCGTAGCGCTGATCGACGATCCCGCGCTCTCGATCGACGATCTCATCAACATCATCCCGGGTCCGGATTTCCCGACCGGCGGCATCATCCTCGGACGCCAGGGCATTCGCTCGGCCTATCATCTCGGCCGCGGCTCGGTGGTGATGCGCGGCAAGGTGGCGATCGAACCGATCCGCAAGGACCGCGAAGCCATCATCATCTCGGAAATTCCCTACCAGGTGAACAAGGCCACCATGGTCGAGCGCATCGCCGAACTGGTGCGCGAGAAGAAGATCGAGGGCATCTCCGATCTGCGCGACGAATCCGACCGCGACGGTTTTCGCGTCGTCGTCGAGCTGAAGCGCGATGCGGTGCCCGAAGTGGTGCTGAACCAGCTCTACCGGTTCACGCCGCTGCAGACCAATTTCGGTTGCAACATGGTGGCGCTCGACGCCGGCCGCCCGCTGTTGATGAACCTGAAGGACCTGCTGACGATCTTCATCGCGTTCCGCGAACATGTCGTCACGCGGCGCACCAAATTCCTGCTCAACAAGGCGCGCGACCGCGCCCACATCCTGGTCGGTCTCGCCATCGCGGTCGCCAATATCGACGAGATCATCCACGTCATCCGCACCTCGCCCAATCCCGCCGCCGCGCGCGACACCCTGATGTCGCGCAGCTGGGCGGCCAAGGACGTCGCGGCGATGATTACGCTGATCGACGATCCCCGGCATCGGCTCGCCGAAGACGGCACCGCGCGGCTGTCGTTCGAGCAGGCACAAGCCATTCTCGATTTGCGGCTGGCGCGCCTGACCGCGCTCGGCCGCGAGGAGATCGGCGAGGAACTCGACAAGCTCGCGGTGGAGATCGCCGACTACCTTGAGATCCTGCGCTCACGCGCCCGCGTGCAGACCATCATCAAGGACGAGCTTGCCGCCGTAAAATCCGAATTCGCCACCCCGCGCAAGACCGTCATCATCGAAAGCGAAGGCGAGGTCGAGGACGAGGACCTGATCCAGCGCGAGGACATGGTGGTCACGGTCTCGCATGCCGGCTACGTCAAGCGGGTGCCGCTGTCGGCCTATCGGGCGCAACGCCGCGGCGGCAAGGGCCGTTCCGGCATGTCGACCCGCGACGAGGATTTTGTCAGCCGCCTGTTCGTCGCCTCGACCCACACGCCGGTGCTGTTCTTCTCGTCGCGCGGCCAGGTCTACAAGGAGAAGGTCTGGCGGTTGCCGGTGGCGCCGCCGAATGGCCGCGGCAAGGCGCTGATCAACATTCTGCCGCTGGAGCAGGGCGAGCGCATCACCACCATCATGCCGCTGCCGGAGGACGAATCTTCCTGGAGCAATCTCGACGTGATGTTCGCCACCACCGGCGGCAACGTCCGCCGCAACAAGCTGTCGGATTTCGTCGACGTCAGGCGTTCCGGCATCATCGCCATGAAGCTCGACGAGGACGAGGCGATCGTCGACGTGCAGATCTGCACCGAGCACGACGACGTGCTGTTGACCGCCGCCGGCGGCCAGTGCATCCGCTTCCCCGTCACCGACGTCAGGGTGTTTTCGGGCCGCACCTCGATGGGCGTGCGCGGCATCGCATTGCCCGAGGCCGACAAACTGATTTCGCTGTCGATCCTGCGGCATGTCGAGGCGACGTCGGACGATCGTTCGGCCTATCTGAAAATGCGCCGCGCGGTGGCCGGCGAAGCCGCGGCCGAGGAGGGCGCGGAAATCGCGGAGACCGCAGAAACCGAAGCCGAAGAAACCTCCGGCGCCACCCAGCTCAGTTCCGAGCGCTACATCGAAATGTCGGCGCAGGAGCAGGTCGTGCTCACGGTGTCGGTCAATGGCTACGGCAAGCGCACCTCGTCGTTCGAATACCGCACCACCGGCCGCGGCGGCAAAGGCATCGTCGCGATGTCGGTCAACAACCGCAACGGCAAGCTGGTGGCGTCGTTCCCGGTTGAGGACTCAGACCAGATCATGCTGGTGACCGACAAGGGTCAGCTGATCCGCTGCCCGGTCGAGGGCATCCGGGTCGCCGGCCGCTCCACCCAGGGCGTCATCGTGTTCGACACCGCCGAGGACGAGCACGTGGTGTCGGTCGAGCACATCGGCGAGGACACCGAGAACGGCAATGGGGGCGCCCAAGAAGCCGGGTGAGCGACGTCGCTTGCGAATTGAGTATCTCGCGGATCACAGGTCACACCTGCAGCGACTTCGGCGATAGCCACGTCGGGCTGCACCCCCCGGAATCGAAGAGGCCCTCAGGGGGCATCCCGAGGGCCTCGAACCAGAGCAACCTGGCAGCTGAATTCGTTACGGTGTGCGGTCGGCGGTCACCAGCCGGGCTTCCCGGATCATGGTCTTCTTGCCGGCGATGCGCAGGCAGGCGGCTTCGAAGTTCGGCCAGGCCTGCTGCGAGCAGTTGGGGCCGATCTGCTTGATGTCCAGACGATCGCCCTTGGCGAGGGCTACCGGCACGCTGGCTTCGACCTGCGGGGCAAAGCCCGGCAGAACGGTCAGGGCGCCTGCAATGAGCCCGGCGACGGCAATGGCTGAAAAAGTCTTGATCATGACGGTCCCCTGTCATTGGGCCTTTTTGGCCCGCCGTTTCGTTGGTTAATGGATAGCCAGTGCCGGTTTCCGGATGTCTTCGCGCTCCCGCGAAATGGTTTCGTCCCGCGGGAGTTTTGTTTCTTCGCTGGTCCCGCGATGAAACAATGCCTGCCTGCCGAGATGACGCCGTGACCCCTGAAGTGGTTCAGGGACGGGCGGAATATAAAAACAGGGGTTTTGGAGCCTGCGGGTGGAACCAACAGGGATTGCGGGGTTGGCCGGGGCGGGGTAGAGGGTTTTATGCTCCGTATCGCGCTGTATCCCGGCTCATTCGACCCCGTCACCAATGGACATCTGGATGTGGTCCGGCACGCCGTCGGGCTGTGCGACCGGCTGATCGTCGCCATCGGGGTCCATCCCGGCAAAAAACCGCTGTTTTCGACCGAGGAACGGCTGGAAATGGTCGAACGGGTGTTCGCTCCGGTCGCCGCGGCGGCCCACTGCGCGTTCGACTGCACCACCTATGACAATCTCACCGTGACCGCGGCCCAGAAGGCGGGGGCTACGATCATGATTCGGGGCCTGCGCGACGGCACCGACCTCGACTACGAGATGCAGATTTCGGGCATGAACGAGACCATGGCGCCGGGCGTGCACACCGTGTTCCTGCCGGCGTCGGTGGCGGTCCGCCCGATCACCGCCACACTGGTGCGCCAGATCGCTGCCATGGGCGGCGATGTCTCGGCGTTCGTGCCGCCGGCGGTTGCCGCCGCCCTCAATACCAAATTCGCTACCTGACCTTTATCTCTGATCCGGAGTTATCATGATCCGAATTCTTGGCCTGCTCGCCGCGCTGATCTGCGCGGCCCCCGCGATCGCGCAACCGCTGCCCGCCAACCTCGACAAGGCCAATGCGATCGTCATCGACACCACCAAGGGCCGCATCGTGTTCAAGCTGCGCACCGACATCGCGCCCAAGCACGCCGAGCGGATCAAGACGCTGGCGCGCGAGGGTTTTTACAACAACGTGCCGTTCCACCGCGTGATGGACGGCTTCATGGCGCAGACCGGCGACGGCACCAACTTCAACGGCACCGGCGGGTCGAAATATCCGAACCTGAAGCAGGAATTTTCCAAGGTGCCGTTCACCCGCGGCATCGTCGGCATGGCGCGGCGCGGCGACAGCGTCGATACCGCCAACTCGCAGTTCTTCTTCATGTTCGCCGAGGGCTCCAGCCTCAACGGCCAGTACACTGTGATCGGCGAAGTGGTGTCCGGCATGGATGTGGTCGACAAGCTGAAGAAGGCGCCGCCGGGGTCTTCGGGCGGCGCGGTGACTGACCCCGACAAGATGGTGAAGGTGCAAGTCGCATCCGACATCAAGTAGGCAATGATGGCGCCGGGTCGCAAACCACTTTCCTGGTTTGCCGCGGCGCTGCTGTTGCCCCTATGGACCGGATCGGCGCAGGGCCAGCCGGAGCGGCTCGACACCATCAGGGACGTCTTCGCCAAACTGCATTCCTGCTGGACGCCGCCGCCGCGCTCGCGCGCCAATCCGATCGACATCACCGTGGTCGTCAGCTTCAACCGCGACGGCGCCATCATCGGACGCCCGAGAATTACCCATGAATCGGAACACGCTGGCGACAATGACCGTTTGATCTACCGCGTCGCCGTGATGGAGGCGTTGCAACGCTGCACGCCATTGCCATTTACCGAAGGACTGGGCGGCGCCATCGCCGGCCGGCTACTCGCAATTCCCTTCAGAACCCGCAAGAAACTTCCACCCAAACCCAGAGAGCACCGAGCATGGCTGACACCGAAAATACTTTGATCCTCGAAACCACCCAGGGCCCGGTCAAGATCGAGATGCGTCCGGACCTCGCGCCCGGCCATGTCGCCCGGATCCAGGAACTGGTGCGCGAGGGCTTTTACGATGGCATCGTGTTCCACCGCGTACTTGAGGGCTTCATGGCACAGACCGGATGTCCGCAGGGCACCGGCACCGGCGGTTCCGGCAAGAAGCTGAAGGCCGAATTCAACAAGGAGCCGCATGTCCGCGGCACCACCTCGATGGCGCGCGCCGCCAGTCCGGATTCCGGCGACAGCCAGTTCTTCATCTGTTTCGACGACGCCTCGTTCCTCAACAACCAGTACACGGTGTGGGGCAAGGTGTCCGAGGGCATGGAGAACGTCGACAAGATCAAGCGCGGCGAGCCGGTGCAGAACCCGGACAAAATTGTCAAGGCCCGCATGGCGCTGGACGAGGCGTAACCGCCCGGCGACGGATTTCCTTACCTCTCCCCGTGGGGGAGAGGTCGCGAGCGACGCGAGCGGGTGGGGGCTCTTTGCTCTCACTTGATCCGGAAGCCCTCACCCGGAGCCTTCGCTGCGCTCGGTCTCCGACCTCTCCCCGACGGGGAGAGGTGAAGAGGGCCGTGCCTCATGGCTCGGCGATGAGCCCCAAATACCATGCGCACCGATCTGTTCGACTTCGAACTTCCCGCCGACAATATCGCGCTGCGGCCGGCGAGCCCGCGCGATTCTGCGCGCATGCTGGTGGTGAAGCCGGGTGATGTACTGCTCGACCACGTCGTCGCCGAATTGCCGCAATGGTTGCAGCCCGGCGACCAACTGGTGGTCAATGACACCAAGGTGATCTCGGCCCAGTTGAAAGGCCGCCGCATCGGCCGCGACACCCAGCCGAAGATCGACGCGACATTGATAAAACGGCTCGACGGCTCGCGCTGGCAGGCGCTGGTGAAACCGGCGAAGAAGCTGGCGCCGGGCGACGTCGTTCGCTTCGGCAACGAGGGCAGGGTGTGCCTGCTCGGTCATCTCGATGCCGAGGTCGAGCGCAAGGGGGAGGACGGCGAGGTCACGCTGTCGTTTTCATTTCACGGGCCGGCGCTCGACCAGGCGATATCCGATCTCGGCAGTCCGCCGCTGCCGCCCTATATCGCTTCCAAGCGATCGCCCGACGCGCACGATGCCGCCGACTACCAGACCATGTTCGCGGCCAATGAGGGCGCGGTGGCGGCTCCCACGGCGGGCCTGCATTTTACACCCGCGCTGGAAGCGGCACTGCGCGCGCGCGGCGTCGAGATTCAGCGGATCACGCTGCATGTCGGGGCGGGGACGTTCCTCCCGGTCAAGGTCGACGACACCGCTGGCCACAAGATGCATTCCGAATGGGGCACGATATCGCCGGAGACCGCCGCTGCGCTGAATGCGGCGCGGAAAAGAGGCGGCCGCATCGTCGCGGTCGGCACCACCTCGCTAAGGCTGTTGGAAAGTGCCGCGACGGAGGATGGCACGATCGAGCCGTTCAGCGCCGACACCGCGATCTTCATCACGCCGGGCTATCGTTTTCGCGCGGTCGATATTCTGCTGACCAATTTTCATTTGCCGCGCTCGACATTGTTCATGCTGGTGTCGGCGTTTTCCGGGCTTGAGACCATGCAGCGGGCCTATGCGCACGCGATCAAGAGTGGCTACCGGTTTTATTCGTATGGCGATGCCTGCCTGTTGTTTCGTGCGCGCGACTAGCCAGGGCGCGCATTCCCTAATGCGCACGGCAACGGTGTGCATTCTTCCATTTCTCGAAGTGAGATTGGCGGCCGTGAACGATTCGTCCTACGTGCATTTAACTAGATTGCTACCGGAGAGCGCCGTGTAGCGGGACTTTATGCCTTGTTGCGTGGCGAGCATGGCGCTACGCTTGGATTCTTGCTTCCCCTCACCCCGGCGGCTCGTGATGAAGTGTTTGAGTTGCCAGCACAATAATCGAGGTGATGCGAAATTTTGCGAACAGTGCGCCGCGTCGCTGGGACGTGTGTGCCCGAAATGCGGCAATCAGGTCTCGGCCACCGCGAAATTCTGCTCCGAGTGCGCGTATCCGATTAGACCGATGCCCGACGGCCGGCCGCCGCTGCGGTTCGGTTCACCCCAGAACTACACGCCAAAGCATCTGGCTGAGCGAATCCTGAATTCAAAAGATGAGTTTGAAGGTGAACGCAAACAAGTCACCGTCTTGTTTGCCGACATCAGGGGCTCGATGGAGCTCATTGCGGACCGCGATCCGGAGGAAGCACAGAAACGTCTCGACCCTGTAATCGACCACATGCTGGAGGCAGTTCACCATTACGAGGGCATGGTGAACAGGGTCATGGGGGACGGAATAATGGCCCTGTTCGGTGCTCCGCTTGCCCACGAGGATCATGCGGTGCGCGCCTGTTATGCGGCGCTCAGGATGCAGGAGACGATTGCCCGGTATGCGGACGAAGTTCAGCGTTCACTGGGGTTGCCGGTGACGATCCGCGTCGGGATCAGTTCAGGAGAGATCGTCGTCTCCGCAATTGGCAACGACCTTTACATGGATTTCAATATTGTGGGGCAGACCGCTCATTTGGCGGCGCGGATGGAGCAAATGGCGATGCCTGGCTCAGTGCTCGTAACGGCCGATACTTTCCGCCTCGTCGAGGGCTATGTCGAGGTGAAGTCGCTCGGCCCGGTGCCGGTGAGGGGGTTGAGTCATCCCATTGAGGTCTACGAGGTTACCGGAGGAGGCCAGGAACGGACAAGGCTGCAGGCAGCCGTCTGGCGTGGCTTGACACGCTTTGTCGGCCGCGACCCAGAGATGGATCAATTGTGCAAGGCACTCGATCGGGCACGCAATGGCCAAGGCCAGGTGGTCGCCATCGTCGGCGAACCCGGTGTTGGAAAATCGCGCCTGATTCACGAATTCGTTAACTCGAATCATACGACCGACTGTCTGCTTCTGGAAACCAATTCGGCTTCCTACGGACACGCAGCGTCTTATCTCCCCGTCATCGAATTGCTGAGGCATTATTATTTCCAGATCAACGTCCGCGACAGTAAGCGATCGATCCGCGAGAAGGTAACGGGCAAGATTCTTACGCTCGATCCCTCGTTGCAGGATGTAATACCGCCTGTCCTGGATCTCTTTGATGCCCTTGAAAAGGGCCATCCGTTTCAGTCGCTCGATCCTCTGCAGCACCGGCAATACACCTATCAGGCGATCAGCCGTCTTCTGTTGAGCGAGAATAGGGTCCAGCCGATCGTTGCGGTGTTCGAAGACCTTCACTGGAACGACTCCCTCACAATAGGCTTGCTGAACGAAATCGTCGTCGATGCGAAGAATGCTCGCCTGCTCCTTGTGGTCAGTTACCGTCCCGAGTACCAAGACGAATGGAAAGGCCGACCGAACTACCGCCAATTGCATCTTGATCCACTCGCGGGCGAGAGCATCGCGGAGCTGCTTCAGGCCTTGCTGGGGTCGGACACCAGCCTGCTGGCGCTGAACAGATTCTTGATGGACCGCGCCGGCGGAAACCCGTTTTTTGTCGAAGAGATCGTTCGGGCCCTGGTCGATACTGACGTACTGCAAGGTACGCGAGGCAATCATCGCTTGGCGAAGCCGTTTTCCAGCACGAGCGTCCCCCCCACCGTGCAGGCGGTACTGGCAGCACGTATTGATGCTCTGTCGTCCGCCGAAAAGCGACTGTTGCAGGAGGCGGCGGTCATCGGACACGACGTCCCATTTTCGCTGTTGCATGCGATCTGCGGGTTAGGAGAGGACGAGCTTCGCGGCCTGCTCGGCAATCTGCAGGCGGCCGAATTTCTATACGCGACTCAACTCTTTCCGGATCTGCAATTTACCTTCAAGCACTCACTTACTCATGATGTCGCTTACGCCGGGCTACGGCACGAACGCAGGCGTGAAATCCACGCACGCGTCGTCCAGGTCATGGAAAATCTTTATGCTGGTCGGCTTGGCGAGCAGGTCGAACGTCTTGCTGACCACGCGTTGCGCGGACACCTTCTGGAGAAGGCCGTCAATTATCTCCGGCAGGCGGGTGCGAAGGCCGCGGAGCGAGAGGCCTATCCCGAGGCTGTTGTTCTTTTCGAACACGCTCTGGGAGCCCTTGTGCAGTTGCCGGAAAGTCGCGAGACGCTTGAACAGGCTATCGACATCCGGTTCGAGATTCGCAATGTACTGCAGCCTCTCGGAGACCGCGAGCGAATTGCCCACTATCTGCACGAGTCGGAAGAACTGGCAGGTCGCCTCTGCGACACGCAGCGCATAGGATGGGTTCAGTCATATCTTACCGAGCATTTCTGGATGCTGGGTCGGTATGGAGAGTCTGCGATGGCCGGCGAACGCGCCATTGCCATTGCAGAGCAACTTTCCAATCTTCCGATGCGGGTCGTCACTAATCTGCCGTTGGGCCTCGCTTACCACACCACCGGCGACTATCGCCGGGCAATGCAGTATTTCGGCTGGAACACGACACGGCTGACCGGCGAACTTGTCGGTGAACGGTTCGGGATGTTCGTGCTGCCATCGGCGTTCTCCTGCAGCTTCGTCGCATGGGGCCTGGCTGAGATCGGGGAGTTTGTGCAGGCTTCCATTATCGGGGAGGATGCGTTGCGTATCGCAGAGGAGGCCAAGCATCCCTTCAGTTGCGGCTATGCGCATCTCGGCCTTGGCGTGGTCGCGTTACGCCAGGGAAATCTCCGCAATGCACTGCGTGAGTTCGAGCGCGCCCTAGCGGCAGGCGCGTTTGCCGATAGCCCGGTGGGTTTCGCGTTCGTGGCGCTGCATCTCGGCTATACTCTCGCGCTCTCGAACCGGTCCGACGAGGGCATCCCAATTCTCGAGCAGAGCGTCAAGGTGGCCGAATCCAGGGGGTTCGTTGCACGCCACGCGTTGCGGCTCGCCTACCTCAGCGAAGCCTGTCTGGTCGCTGGCCGAATCGACGACGCCTCTGCGACCGGGTTGCGGGCCCTGGAGCTTGCCCTGCAGCATGGCGAGCGGGCAAACGAAGCCTACGCCCTCAGGGTGCTCGGAGAGGTTGAGGCGCGCTGCGAAAAACCCGTTGAGGCAGCAGCCCGGTTACATGCGGCCTTGCTGCTGTCCAAGGAGCTTGGCATGCTGCCGCTGGAGGCACACTGCCATCGCGGCCTGGCTAACGTTCTCGACGCCATGCGTCAGACGTCGGTTGCGGCGTCTCACCGCCAATCCGCCGAACGGCTGGTTCACGCAATGCAGATGAGTTTCTGGGGGACCGCCTTGTGAAGTGGAACGCTGGCGGATAGGTTGGTCGAGATCCGTTCGTTAATTCGCTCGATTTTTGAAAGGGGGCTAGGCCATGGATGAGACATCAATTCTTTTCGGTATCGAGGCGATGCGAAGCGACCCGGAGTACCATGCTGCCGAGGTACTCCGCAGGAGTACACAGGGTGGGGCAGGCACCATGGCACTGGCTCCGAAAGGATCCAAAGAACGCAACGCCGTGATGCTGTTGATCAGTAATTGGGAGGTTTTTGCTGTCTTGATTCGCGGCAGCAGAGGCAGGGACAAGATCTTCGAAGTCACTCCTGTTTGCCACATGCACGCGGAACTTTCGCCGGCTATTCAGCAGTTGCGAGAGGAAATCCCCGGCCTGGCGACGAACTTCGAAAAAATGAGCGTCGAGTATGAGGCGTGGCTCAAGAAAAAGAAGAAGCACGCAAAATACGTCTCTGCCGCCTGCGACGGTCTTATGCACGCCAAGTTCGGATAACTCGATGCTGGCTGAGGGCATGCGCTCCCGGCTCTCCACCTGGTTGCTCCGCCCATACCTCGACCTTGGCCCCTTCAATGCTGGCCCGCTTCATGTCGGTGCCGTCGAGGAATGCTGGCGGGCGCTGATTGATCCCGGCAGTTCGCCGTTTATCGCTCAACGAGCGCTGGCTCCGGGATTCCGCAAACAACTCGCAGAGGAAGCAGGCCCCTCATTCGTCCTCAACGATCCGCGTCAGTTGCCCGATTGCCTTCGCACCGACCGCTGGCTCCTGCTCTGTGACGCGCTTGACGGCTGGCACGGCCTTTCGGGGGACCGCAAGTGCCGGCTGGCCTCCTTGCTCCATTCGATGTGTCTCTATCAGCCGCTGCTTGAGCTGATTCCGGACACCGGGTTCGACGCCGGCCGGGCCGATGCCGTAGCGGTGCAGCTGGCATTTTGGCGGGCGTCGGCCAAATTCATGCAAGGTGTGCCCAATCGGGCCGACGCTGACATTTCAGTCTTCCAGGATATCGCGTTGAAGGCGCCCGTTGCTATGCCAGCGGCCTTCAACGCGACAGCGATGGTTTTTGTCCACAAGGCGAAGACCAGCGCGGCGCTGTCCGAACTTGAGGAATGGGGCGGGCGATACGAGCGCGCGCTCGCGGTCGCAATCCGCGACGCAGACGAGTTCACCAGAGAGCTGTTCACCAGCAGGTTTTACCGCGGGGCTGGATTTCTTCCGCAGCGCAGGGGTGACAAGAGCGAAGTGGTGCGGATGATGGACCTCGCCGAACGCCACGCGTTGAACATGAAGCCTGCGACACCCGCGCAGGAGATCCTGTACCGCGAAAACTTTCATGCGATGATGGAGAGCCGCACCAAGGAGGCCCTGTGGCTGGGTGATCTGGATCAGGCGCTGGCCAGGTCGCTGAAAGTGATCGAGGTGGATCCGCATGACGCAAAAGCGTGGGTCGAGGTCGGCGAGGTGCGATATCTTCGAAAGGAATGGCACGAAGCCGCCCAAGCCTATGCAGGCGCCGCGATCCTCGGGCCGCCGGCGAGCGTGGTCGCCCGCTACATGGCCGGAGTGTGCTTTCGCGAATTGGGCCAGGATACGCTCGCGGCGCTCCTGTTGAAGGATACGCTCGAACTCGATCCACTCGGCATCTCATCGCGAGAAGAGATTCGCGATCTTCCCAGCATCGGAGTTCTCAAGCTATTGAAGCAATGGAGCCACGCCACGACAGAGTTATGATTCATGCCAAGATTCCCGCGGATGCGTCACGCCGACGGCGGGCTCGGCGCCATGCAGCGGGCCTATGCCTCGATACTGGTTATCCCGCACGAAAGCCGTGCTACTTCACCTCGATCTTGCCCTTCATCTGCGGATGCAGGCCGCAGATATATTCGTAGCTGCCGGGTTCGGCAACGCTGAGCTGGGCGGTCTGTCCCTTGAGGATGACCGAGCTGCGCTGAACCTTGGCGCCGCGGATGGTGACCTGATGCGGCGAGCCGTCGGTATTGAACCAGGTGATCGGCGCGTTGGCCGCGACCGTCACGGTTTCGGGACCGAACAGGAAATTCGCAATGCTGACGACGCCCGGACCCGGCGGCGGAGCGGCGGTCATTTGCCCGGCGACCGTGCCTTTGAGACCCGCGAGCGAGATGACAAAATCCTGTGCCTCATGCGGTTTGTGACACCCGAAGCACGCGGCGAGATTGGCCTTGTCATTGACCTTCTTGTCGGAGGTGAAAGCCTGATACTCCCATTCGCCGTTGCGAAGATCCGCGGGATATTCCGTTCCCCAGCCGGTGCGCTTTTCCATCACGGTATAGGCGATCAGATCGCCCTTGATGAAACGGCCCTTGTCGTCCTTGGCCGGAACACCGGCGGCATCGAGCTGCGCCTTGTATTGCACCAGCGTGAGCACGGTGCCGCTCGGGATCGGCTCGCCCTTGCGCGCGGCCTCGACCGCTGATGCCGTCGACCATAATTCGCGGTATTGCTTCACGTCGTAGCGGTCGACGGTGTTGTAAAGAACGCCCTTGTCCCAGTTGTCCGGAAACACAACCTTGTCGCCGCCGGCGAACGCCGCCAAGCCACCGAGCGTCAGTCCGGACGCCAGGCCGAGCGTAGCAGCGATCATCGCAAGTCTGGAATTGGTCATTGAGCCCTCCCAACGTTATGGATTGATATGGCCTGTGCGAGCCAGTGATGAGTCGGTATCGGCACGGCCACAACAGAACCGCGCCGACACCTGTACGTTGGAACGCGGGAAATAGTTTCAGCTAGCCCCGAGGCCGGCCTTGGAGCATTGCTCGTCCTGGTCGCCGGTGACGCCGCTGGCGCCCACGCCGCCGGTGACTTTGCCATCGACCATGATCGGTAACCCGCCCGGCGAAGCGAAGACCCCGGGCAGGGTGGCCGTGGCCGGCCCGCCCTTGTTGATCACATCCGAAAAAACCCGCGTCGGGCGCCGATAGGTTGCGGCGGCCCTGGCCTTGCCGACGGCGATCTCCACGCTGGCCATTTGCGTGTTGTCCATGCGTTCGAAGTACACCAGGAAGCCGTGATTATCGACCACGGCGACAGCCACGTTCCACCCGTTCTTCTGGCATTCGGCGACGACGCCGGCTGCGATCTTCTTGGCGCCTGTGACGGTGATTGCCGTGCCGTATTCGGGGCGCTTGTCCTGCGCGGATGCGCCGATGGTAAGCGCGAGGAGTGTCGCGCAGGCCAGAATTGTCCTCATCCTTGAATCCTCCCCTGGTTTTTTAATGCAGGGAAGTATACCGGAACGGATCATGAGTTCACGCCCTAAAAAGGGTGTTTCAACTCATGCCATGATGCGCTGCGGTAGCAACTCCGCAATCTGGATCGCATTCAGCGCGGCGCCCTTCAGGAGCTGGTCTGCTGCTGCGAATATCGAGATCGAATGGCCGGTGGGGTCGCTGAGATCCCGGCGGATGCGGCCGACCAGCACGTCATCCTGGCCCGAGGCATCGATCGGCATCGGGAAGTAGTTTCTCACCCGGTCGTCCACGATCTTCACACCAGGCGCGGCCGACAGGATTTCGCGCACCTCGTGCTCGGTAATCGGATTTTCGCATTCGAAGGTGATCGCCTCGCAATGCGCGCGCAGCACCGGCACCCGCACGCAGGTGACGCCGACCGCGATCCGCTCGTCCTCAAAAATCTTCCTTGTCTCCTGGATGACCTTGGTCTCCTCGTCGTTATAGCCGGTCAAGGGGTCGATCGCCGTGTTGTGGTTGAACAGGTTGAAGGCGTAGGGGTGCGGCAGCACTTTTGGCTGATAGGCCTCGCCGTTGAGGCTGGCGCGGGTCGATTCCACCAGTTCTTCCATGGCGGCCGCGCCGGCGCCGCTGGCCGCCTGATAGGTCGACAGGATCACGCGCTTGATCCGGTTGGCGCGGTGGATCGGCCACAGCGGCACCAGCGCGGTAATCGCGGCGCAGTTCGGGTTGGCGATGATGCCCTTGTGCTCCCGGATCCTGCGCGCGTTAATCTCGGGGATCACCAGCGGCACGTCGAGATCCATCCGGAAGGCCGAGGAGTTGTCGACCACGACGGCGCCGGCCTTCACGGCGATGGGCGCGAACCGCCTGGAGATGCCGCCGCCGGCCGAAAACAGCGCGATGTCGACGCCGGCAAAGGAGTGCTCGGTGAGTTCCTCGATCACGACCCGCCGGCCGCGGAAGTCGATGGTGTTGCCCGCCGAGCGGGCGCTCGCCAACGCCTTGAGCTGGCCAACGCGGAAGTCGCGCCTGTCCATGGTGGCGATGAATTCGGCACCGACGGCGCCGGTCACGCCGACAATGGCAACAACGGGATCGTTCGTCACTTTGGTCTCCATTGAGTTGAGCCGGATCGTTTCCAGGCAATAAAAAAAGCCCCGGACCTTTTCAGGCGGGGCTTCGGTTCAGAGGATGCGGGTCGTTCAACTACGCGCGCAAATCTCCCGAAGCCCGGCTGGGCTTGGCGGTTTTCGCGGTGCGTTTGGTCAGGATGCTCATGGCGCGGGCTTATGCGGGAGATTTTGGCGGGCGTCAACGGCTTTGCCGCGGAAAATCTGATGCAACGAGGTTGAACAGGACGCCGTTGTCACGCCATAAGCTGACCCATGAGCCTGCCCAATCACTTCGACCTGATCGCGACCGACGGCGCCGCCCGCACCGGACGGCTGACGACGCCGCATGGCGTGATGCGCACGCCGGCCTTCATGCCGGTCGGCACCGCCGGCGCGATGAAAGGCATGCATTGGCGCGAGGTGCGCGACGCCGGCGCCGATATCGTGCTCGGCAATACCTATCATCTGATGCTCCGACCCGGCGCCGAGCGCATCGCAGCCCTCGGCGGCCTGCAACGTTTTACCGGCTGGAACGGTCCCATGCTGACCGACTCCGGCGGCTTCCAGGTGATGTCGCTGTCGGAGCTGCGCAAGGTCACGGAACATGCCGTGACCTTTCGCTCCCATATCGACGGTGCCAAAATCGAACTGTCGCCGGAACGTTCGATCGAGGTGCAGCGGCTGCTCGGCTCCGATATCGCCATGCAGATGGACGAATGCATCCGTCTGCCGGCCGAGCGCGCCGATATCGAGCGCGCCATGCAGCTGTCGCTGCGCTGGGGCGAGCGCAGCAAGCGCGCCTTCGAGAGCGCGCCTGACGGCTACATGCTGTTCGGCATCGCGCAAGGCGGTGACGTGCCCGAGCTTCGGCACGCCAGCGCGCGTGGCATGGTCGATACCGGCTTTCACGGCTACGCGATCGGCGGCCTCGCGGTCGGCGAGCCGCAGGCGGTGATGCTGGCCATGATCGAGGAGGTGGCGCCGATCCTGCCGGCGGACCGTCCGAGATACCTGATGGGCGTCGGCACGCCCGAGGACATGCTGGAGGCGGTGGCGCGCGGCATCGACATGTTCGATTGCGTGATGCCGACCCGCAACGGACGCCACGGCATGGCGTTCACCCGGTTCGGCCAGATCAATCTGAAAAATGCCCGTCACGCCGACGATATCAGGCCGCTGGACGAGGCCAGCGAATGGCCATCGACGCGCGATTGCGCGCGCGCCTATCTGCACCATCTGGTGAAGTCGGGCGAGACGCTGGGCGCCATGCTGCTGTCGGAAATCAACATCGCCTATTACCAGCGCCTGATGCAGGACATCAGGGACGCGGTATCGAACGGGACGTTCGCGGATTTTCGCGCGCACACCCGCGCCGATTGGGCGCGCGGCGACATCGCGCCGCGCTGAAGCCCGAATCTCAGGCTGGAGCGGATCCTCAGTTACAGACGAACCGCGTGATCACCGTATGCCTGGTGACAAAGCCGTAGCCGCAGGTATCGCATGTCCAGAGATAGCTGATGACGTTTTCCGACAGGTAGGCGGAGCCTTCCGCGGCGACCATGGAATCGGCGCAGACGGGGCAGGTCGGCAGATCGCTCCCGCGGGGACTGGGTTTGGGCGCTACGGTCGGCATGACTTCAGCAACTGCTGGCATCGTGACCTCCTTGCGATCTGGACTTAGACTTTAGCATACACTGATTTGTTTGACGGTGTCGCAACACAAATGCGTTGGTTTTGCGTTATTTAGCGGCTTTCCAATTTTGCATCGCAGCGAAATCTTAACGCCGGTTTCCGACTTGCGCGTTGCCACAACCTGTCCGTAATGATGGAGGAGTTTCCCAATTCACGCACATTGCCGCCACAGGAGTGTTTTCATGGACGCGCCGTCACCCACCAATGCAGTGCACCGTCCCGGACGGGGCCGGATTTTCGACTCGATCGTCGACGCGGTCGGCGATACCCCGATCGTCCGTCTGCGCAAGCTGCCGCAAGCGCATGGGGTCCACGCGACCATCCTGGCCAAGCTGGAATATTTCAACCCCGCAGCCTCCGTGAAGGACCGCATCGGGGCGGCGATGATCATCGCGCTGGAAAAGGCCGGGCTGATCAATGCCGATACCGTGCTGATCGAGCCGACTTCCGGGAATACCGGGATTGCGCTCGCCTTCGTCGCCGCGTCCCGCGGCTACCGGCTGAAGCTGGTGATGCCGGAATCGATGTCGATCGAACGGCGCAAGATGCTGGCGTTCCTCGGCGCCGAAATCGTGCTGACGCCGGCGGCCCAGGGCATGAAGGGCTCGATCGCGGCCGCGGAGGAGCTGGTCCGCACCACGCCCAACGCCGTGATGCCGCAGCAGTTCAAGAACCTCGCCAACCCCGAAATTCACCGCCGCACCACGGCGGAGGAAATCTGGAACGATACCGGCGGCAATATCGACTACTTCGTCGCCGGCGTCGGCACCGGCGGCACCATCACCGGCGTCGGGCAGGTGCTGAAGCCCCGCAAGCCCGACTTGCGGATCGTCGCCGTGGAGCCGGAGGAAAGCCCGGTGCTGTCCGGCGGCCAGCACACCCCGCACAAGATCCAGGGCATCGGCGCCGGATTCGTTCCCGATATTCTCGACCGCTCGGTGATCGACGAAATCGTCAAGATCAGCGGCCCGACCGCGATCGAAACCTCGCGCGCGCTGGCGCGCACCGAGGGCATTCCCGGCGGCATTTCCTCGGGTGCGGCGATCGCAGCGGCGCTGCAGATCGGCAAGCGGCCGGAGGCCGCGGGCAAGACCATCGTGGCGATCGTGCCGTCGTTCTCGGAGCGCTATCTGTCGACCGTGCTGTTCGAGGGAATCTGAGGCCATGGCGGATCAACCGAGACGGCCGCGAACCCTGAACGACGCCCGCTCCGAAGCCGAGGCGGCGTTCAAGAAGACAACGACCAAGGTGGTGGAGGCGCCGCCGAAGCCATCTGCGATTCCCGGGGTGAAGGAGCTGGTGTCGCTGCGGATCGATCAGGATGTGCTCGAGCACTTCCAGGAAGGCGGCCCCGGCTGGCAGGACCGGATCAACGACGCCCTGCGCAAGGCGGTGGGCAAATAGGCTGCGCCGGGCTGTGTCGTGTTAACTCAGCCAACCTCAAGCCTTAAGGGCGAGGAAATCGCAATGCGTTGCCTTGTTTTGGTAGCCATGGTGACCATCTGGTCCGGCGCAGCAGGCGCCGAGCCCGGGATCACCTGGAATTTCGTTGACCCCAGCGCCGCCGCGCATGCCGCGCCGATTGACGGCGCGGTCAAGGACTACGCCCGGAAGCATCGGCCCACGGCGATCATGGTCGTGCAGGACGATCACGTTCTCGCAACGTCAGGCGACATCACACGCAAAGTCAATGTTCAATCGGTTCGCAAAAGCCTGCTCGGCGCTCTCTTCGGTATTGCGATCGAACGCAGCCAGATCAACATCGACAACACGCTTGACCAGCTGGGAGTGGATGATACCGCGCCGTCACTGAAGCCGGAAGAAAAACAGGCGACGGTTCGCCAGCTGCTCATGTCCCGATCCGGAGTCTATCATCCGGCGGCCTACGAGACGCGGGAGCAGAGATTGGCACGTCCGGCGCGGGGAGCCCATCCGCCTGGTACATTCTGGTACTACAACCACTGGGACTTCAACGCACTTGGAGCAATTTACGAGAAAGCAACGGGTCAGAACGCCTTCAAGGGTTTCGAAAGCCTGATCGCCCGTCCGATCGGCATGGAGGATTTTACGGCTCAAGACGGGACCTTCACTGGCGACGGCTCCTCGCTTTACCGCGCCTACGTATTCAATATGAGCGCACGGGACCTCGCGCGGTTCGGTTTGCTTTTTCTCAACAAGGGTCGTTGGAACGGCGCGCAGATCGTTCCATCCGGGTGGGTCGCGGATTCGACGCGAGGCTACTCGGAGACGGATCGAAAAGGCCGCGGATACGGTTATCTATGGTGGGCACTCGATGCCAAGTCATGGGGTGATGGTGCAACACTTGCGTCGGGCTATCGCGGGCAACTGATAGCTATCCTGCCGAAGCAACGGCTCGTTGTTGTTGAGGTTGTGGAATTGGATCGAAACCACAAAGGGATCGGGACGACAGATTTCCTCGAACTGGTCCGGAGTATAGCGACGTTCGTGCATTAGCCTGATCTCTCGCTCTTTGATCACGTGGTGCGCCGCACGCCGATGGCACGCGACGAGGCGAGGCGTGAACTGAAAAAGCCCGGCGCGAGCCGGGCTTTTTGCTGGATTCGATATCCGTGGACCTGATAGCTCAGCGCCGGAACGCGCCGCCCAGCATGCCACCGACCACGCCGCCGACAAAGGCTGCGCCGGGATCGCCGCCACGATGGCCGCCGCCACCGCCGCCACCGCCGCCACCGCTGCTGCGCTGTCGTTCGCGGCGCGCCGGCTTTTTCTCTTCGCCGTCGTCGCTCGAGGCGGACGGCGCGGTCGCGACGATTTCCGTCAACAGCGCCTTGTGCTGGAGCTTGTTGAGGTAGCCGCTCGAGGGATAGCCGCGCGCGGCCTGCCAGCGCGTGATCACCGAGCGCGTCGACTCGTTGAACGTCCCGGTCACCTTGGT
The DNA here is from genome assembly GCA_038212905.1 of Hyphomicrobiales bacterium. Taxonomy (GTDB): domain Bacteria; phylum Pseudomonadota; class Alphaproteobacteria; order Rhizobiales; family Xanthobacteraceae; genus Bradyrhizobium. Next base: position 48,348 of record JBBQUA010000002.1, on the reverse strand, counting down.
ATCGAAACCGAGGCCGTTGAGCCGGCGCTGCACGTCGCGGCGCCGGCCTTTATCGAGGCCGATCTGGTCTTCGGTGGCCTGGCTGGCTTCCGCCTCAAACGTCTTGGGATCGATCCCGGTGGTCAGATTGCGCGTCGCGGTCGCGGAAGCGCCCTCCTGCAGCGAGGCGACCCGGGCCTGCGCCAGCGACCTGAACTGGCCGTTCGGATAGGTGGCCAGATAGGCGTTGAGTTCTTCGGGCTTGTTGGATTCCTTGACCGAGCGCCAGAATTCGACTTCGACTTCCGACCCCTGGGACGCCGTGGCAACGGCCGGGCCGGCCTGCGAAGGCGCCGCGGCAGTGGAGGCGGGGGCCGCGGCCTGATTGAGATAGACCGTCCCGATCAGGTTGGTATGGCCCCACGGCAATTGGCCCTTGTTGGTTTCCTCGTTGACCTGGGCGCGGACCTTGGTCATCGCCTGCTGGATCTCGACGCCGGGGGTCGCGATGTTGGCCATCAGCGCGCGGGTAAACGGGCTGTTGGCGCCTTCCTTGCCGTCGAGCGCGGTCTGCCCGGGGCCAGTGGCGAAGGCGATCAGGGTGCCTTCGCCGGATTTCATTTCCGCGAGGCCGGTTTGCACCGAGACGCTGCGGGTCGCGCCGGAATTCGCCTTGATCTTGGCGGCGAACGGATTGTCGCGGCAGGCATCGAGGAACACCAGCTTGACCTTGGCGTCGCCCATGGTCTGGTCGAGTGTGAGGTCGATGTTGATGGCGGCGCCGAGCTTGACGTCCATTTCCGATTTGATGTCGGCGTCGACCGGCAGCAGATAGTTGACGCCTCCGATGGCGATGCCGTGGCCGGCGTAGAAGAACACCGCGACGTCGGCGCCTTGCGCCTTCTTGCCGAACTCGAGCAGCCGCTCGGTCATCTTGTCGCGCGTGAGGTTGGTGCCTTCGACAACATCGAATCCCACATTGCGAAGCACGCCTGCCATCGACTTGGCGTCGATCGAGGGGTTGGGGAGCGGCTGAACATTCTTGTAGGCGCCATTGCCGACGACAAAGGCAACACGCCGGTCGGCCTTGGCCGAATGGGCTGATAACGCCATGCAAATCAGGGAAAGAAATATGGTGAGATAGCGCATTTAAAAATCCCCCGGTGGAATCGCGCGACGATGGGAGCGACGCATCGCAACAGTCTACACGAAAAAGCCACGCATCATGTCGAAAATCAGGCGGCTGTCTCAATTGGGCTGCATTGTCGCCGATTGACCACAATAGCCGGCAGGCGGGCAACATTGAGTGATCTAGATCACAGTCGAGCGCATCGGACCAAGAAAATCAGCCGGGAGCATCGCCCGCCATCGTTCGCCGGTCAGGCTTGCGCCCGCGCGGGGGCCGCCGTTTTGAGATTCAGCAGATTGCCGGTGAGGATCAGCGACGCGCCGAGCACGGTGAACATGTCCAGCCGCTCCGAATAGATCAGCCAGCCGGCGGCGGCGCTCAAGGGAACCCGGAGGAAGTCCATCGGGATCACCACTGTCGCATCGGCATACAGCATCGCGCGCGCCATGCAGTAATGGGAAAAGGTGCCGCAGAAGGCGATCACGACGATCCAGCCCCAGGCCCAGGCCGATGGCCAGATCCAGACATGGATCGAGGGAAAAAATCCGGCCACCGACTGCACCACCAGCATCCAGAAGATGATCGTCAGGGTGTTTTCGGTGCGGGTCAGCGACTTGACCATGGCGATCGAGATGCCGAATCCGACCGCGGCGGCCAGCGCGATCAACTGGCCCGGATTGACCTCGCCGGTCGAGGGACGAACGATGACGATGACGCCGACGATTCCGAGCGCGATCGCCGCAATCTTCCCCACCGTCATGCGTTCGCCGAGAAAGGCCGCGGCCAGGATCGCGGTCCAGATCGGCATGGTGAATTCGATCGATACTACCTGACCGAGCGGAATCAGGGTCAGTGCGAAGAACCAGCCGAGCTGCGCGCCATAGTGAATGAGATTGCGCGAAACGTGCTGCAGCGGTCGCGCGGTTTTCATGGCGGCGAAGCCGCCGTTGATGTGGATCAGCGGGTACAGCATGCAGAAACCGAGGATCGAGCGTACCTCCATGATCTGAAAGACGTTCAACTCGCGCGTCGTCTCGCGGCCGGCCACCGTGATGATCAGCATCAAAGCGAGCCAGCCCGCCATCCACAGCGCGGCCCTTGGTATGGAAGGTGTTCGGTTCATGGTGAGGTGATTGCCAGGAGCTGATTACCAAGCCTGCCGCGCCGGGCGCCGCGCGAAAATACCGAAAGGGCAGGCCGGTATCGGCGACCCCGGTCCGATTTGCAACGCGCAAATATGCCGGGGCAGTGCTGCGCCGCGCCAAATTTCGGGGTGGGAGAGGGCGCGGGTTCGGTGTTAAACCTGAGCGTCATTCTGGCGTCATTCCGGGGCGCGGCATAGACGCGAACCCGGAATCTCGAGATTCCGGGTCTGGTCCTTCGGACCATCCCGGAATGACGGCAACAACAGAATCCGGAGAATCTCTTATGCTCACTCTGCAACCGGCCGAATGGTCAAAGCCGCGCGGCTTTTCGCATGGCGTCGCGGTCGACGGTCCCGGCCGCTGGGTCGTCCTCGCCGGCCAAACCGGCGGCGATGAGAAGGGCGACTATGCGCCGGATATGGCGGCGCAAACCGGTATTGCGCTGCACCGGATCATCAAGCTGCTCGGCGAAGCCGGCGCGGGCCCTGAGCATATCGTCCGCCTGACCTGGTACCTGACCAGCCGCGAGGAATACCAGGCCGCGGGCGCCGGCATCGGCGCCGCCTGGAAGGAGACGCTGGGGCGCAACTTCCCGCCCTCGACGCTGCTCTATATTTCGGGACTGGTCGATACGCGCGCCAAGGTCGAAATCGAAGTCACCGCGTTCGTGCCGAACGCCTAGACCCCGAGTCTGATTTATCGGAACCGGGCTCTAATCTTTTGTATAAAGGCGGTTTTTTAAGCGAACCGGTACCTGCTTCGCTCGAAAACGCCATAGAGGAAAGTTTCACGATGACAACACGATCCACATCCGCGGATTTTGTAACCGCTTTCGCCACCGGCTGGCCCGAGCACCAGCCCGATATCATGGTGCTCTCGCTGACGACGAATAAGGGCGTTCAGGATTTTGCGCTCAACAAGGAGCAAGCCTTGCTGGTGGCCAAGACCATGACCGAAACCGCCAACCGGCTGGCCAAGCCCAAAACCAGCTAGCGGGTGGCGGCGAGGGCGCTCAGGAGCGTGTCAGCGAAATCGATGTGACCCGGAATGCGCCTTCGGATTTGATCACGACGGATTGCTTGTTGCCGTGCGTCGTCAACGAGATATTCGCGGTGAATCCGGGGCCGCTGGCGATCATCTGAAAAGCGCCGCCGCCGCCGCGACCTTCGAGATTGCCACTGGCGTTGCGAATGCTTTCGCTCCAGGTCCCGGAAAGCGCCGTGCCCTGGGCGATGACGTTGCTTGCGAGATTGAATTTGAAGCTGTCGCTGGCGCAGGTCAGGGTCTGGTTGATGGCGTTGCCGTCTGCGCGAACGGCGTAAGTGGCGCGGCATCGAACCCGTTCTTTGGAGCCGTCGTCCAGCGTGATGGTGCCGCCGCCGGACCAGTTGCCGGCCATGCCGGCGAACGCCCCGGATTCCGCATAGCTCGCGGTGGCGACGATTGACACCAACAAAAACGCGACGGCTGCGAATATCAGCCGTCGCGCGTTTCGGATGATTGCTGCTGTGGCGGAGCCCGGCTTATTGCCGTGATGCTTCCCACCGACCACTGCACGGCATGCCTGCGGATGCGCCATTCCACTTCCCCGAACCGGTCTTGCCGCTCAGTTGGCCGTTCGCATATGCACCATTGATCGAGACGCGCACAAGTCCCTCTCTTCCAACCTTGCCGGAAACGGCGGCGCCACCGGCCGATACGACGCCGTCCGTCACAACCAGTGTCGAGCTGGTGGTCGGCTCGCAGCTGCCGGATTTCGTCACCACGGTGACGGTCCAGAGCCCGTCATAGGCACTGCTCTCGGCAAAGGCCGGAGCGGCGGCGATAGCGGCAGTGGCGGTGAAAGCGGAAGCAAGAAGCGCTTGGCGAATGCGATTGTGGCGCATGAATCATATCCCCGAATAGATGTATGTGTGATGACGCGGCTTATCGAGCGTCAATGTGTTCAAAGTTTGCTGCGCCGCGATAACGCGAATTGTTCCCTACAAATCAAGCATTTGTAGGTGAGATTAGTTCCCACGCCGGAACGAAAAAAGCGACCTGAAATTGCGATTTACGTTACCGGTGAAAGCCTACTTTGGTAGATTCGGCGCGCTGGTGGCGAATTGCTCGTCCTGCGGCTTGGCCGGCAGCGATTTGTGAGCTTTGGCGTACTCTATTACCTCTCCCAGCAACTTTTGGCCGAGCGGAGCCAGCGCACGCTCCCATAACTCGCGCGCGGTTTCGCCCTTCTTGACGAAACACCATTCCTGGGCGGCGATCGCGCCGGCATCCATGCGGTCGGCGAGGTGGTAAACGGAGCCCCCGGCGATCGGATCGCCTTCCCGAATGGTCCATTCGACCGCCGCGATGCCGCGATGCCGGGGCAGCAGCGAGGGGTGGTAGCCGATCCCCCCGAGCCTGGCCGCCGCCAGCGCGTCCCGGCCGATACGTGCGTGGCTATGCGCGGTGACGATCAGGTCGGTATCGGCCGCGATCTCGCCGGCGACCACCAGTTTCGGATCGGCCTGCACGATGACCGCGATTCCGGCGTCGCGGGCAGCGGCGGCGAGCCGGTCCTCGGCGTCAGCCACGACGACGCCAGCGATCTCGACGCTGTGCTGGCGCAGCATGTTCAGCGTCGTCACGCCGAAATGGCGGGAGCCGACCAGGGTAATCCGCATGGTGTTTGATCCGTCCAGAGCAAGGCGTCCCGTCGATACCACGCCGCTGCGGTCTGTCACGCCGGGGGCAACGGGGCGACCGGGTTATCAACAGGTCGGGCAGGGGCTTTTGATGGCGGCTTGCGACATGGCGACGGGCGCGTCTTGAGCCGCAAGCCTTCTACCGCAAGCTTCTACCTCAAGCCTTGGGCCGCAAAAAGGCCATTGAAGGCGGCTTGCATGACGCAATGCCACAGGCTTACGCTGACCGCATTGCGGGCCGGGCAGCACAGGAGGTTTTCATGCCACGAAATTCCTTGATGCAGAGTATTTCCTTGATTGCGGCGACGATGGCGTTGGTGTCCTTGCCGGCCGGCATTGGGCTGGCGCAGAACGCGCCGAATACCGCGGAGTCGCCGTCCGCAACAGGTCCGGCGGCCACCGCTCCGGCAGCGACGACGGCGCCAGCGGCGAAAACGGAAACGACGACGGCCGAACCCGCGAAGCCGACGAAAAAGAAGGCCGCGAAAAAGATGACCCGGCAGCAGGAGATCGACAAATCGATCGACAGCGGCACGGTGCCCGCGCGCTATCGCAGCTCGGTGCCGAGGGAGTACCACCATTTAATTCCGTTCGATAAGCGGTAGCCCGCGCGCTCAGGGCGCGAGCACTGTTTGTCATTCGGAATGTCGCGGATCAGGTAGATGGGTGGCTGCACCCGGGAGCAAGGCTGTCCAAATGCCGAAAAAGGGAGTTACCGGCCACGACGAGTGGGTGCTCACGGAAGCGCTCGCCACCGCGCTGGTCGCGCTGGAGCAGCTTCCGGAAGCCAGCCAGCCGCGGCCTCACATGGAGGATATCAGGAAGCTGCTGGTCGCCGGTTGCCAGCAGGGGACGGTCATGGTGCATCTGGCGCAGGCCAAATGCCGGCTGTTTCCCGACCGCGATCCCCTGACGATTTATCGCGAATACGGTCTCGAAGACGGGCAGGGCTGAGCGAGTCCCGCGCAGCGGTATGCTGTTGGCATCCGGCGAGTTCCATTATTTCGAGCTGGCGTGGCTTTCCAGATACATCCAACGCCGGGGCGGCGGAGTAACTTCAGGGCGTGGATCGGGCTGCTCTGGGGGGACTCGATGAAGACAATCAAGCCTCACATGTGGTTTGCGGCTTCCGCCGCCGGCGCCTTGATGTGCGCCCTCCCGGCGCTCGCGGCCAACCTGCCGGTCAAGGCCATGCCGCTGCCGCAGTCGATCTACAACTGGACCGGTTTCTATGTCGGCGGCCACCTCGGCTACGGCAAGGGCATGAAGGATTGGCTCAATTCCAGCTTCGACTATCAGCTCCAGGGCTTTCTCGGCGGCGGACAGGTCGGCTACAATCAGCAGGTCGGTAATTTGGTGTTCGGCATCGAAGCTGATGCGTCATGGGGCAATATCAAGGGCGATCAGACGCTCAACCTCGGCGGCGCGCTTGTCGGGTTTACGCAGACCGGTGTCGCAAACACGACGATCGACGGATTGGCAACGCTGACGGGACGGCTCGGCCTCGCGCAGGACCGCTGGCTGGTTTACGTCAAGGGCGGCGCCGCCTGGGCGCATGAGCGGCATAACCTGGCCATCATCCAGAGCGTGACAGGACCGCCGGTGGTTACCCAAACGCTGAATGTGAACGGCAGCGAAGATCGCTCGGGTTATGTGTTCGGCATCGGGAGCGAGTGGGCTCTGTGGGGCAACTGGTCCTTCAAATCCGAGTACAACTATGTCCATCTCGGAACCCGGGAAGTTCGGTTTACCGGCAGCCAGACGGCCGCCGGCATCGCAACGCCGGTCACGGCCGACCTCGATATTCAGCAATCGCTGCATCTCGCCAAATTCGGCGTCAATTACCGCTTCGGTCCTGACGCGCCGCACACCATCGCGCCGGCACGCCCGGCGCCAGGATACAACTGGACCGGTGCCTGGGTCGGCGCGCAGGTTGGCTACGGTTGGGGCGACAAGCACTGGCCGGACTTATTTCCGGCCGATGGATTCGACGTCAAGGGTTGGCTCGGTGGTGTAAGCACCGGTGCCAACGTGCAGGCTGGCATTCTTGTGGTCGGCGTCGAAAGCGAATGGCTGTGGACCGATATCAACGGTGGCCGGCGGGACGTGACGTCCGGTGTCGGGATCACGCAGACGCTGGATCTGGCGACCAAGGTCGACTGGCTCTCGCTCAACAGCGTACGCGCCGGCTTCGTCCCAACCGATCGCTGGCAGGTTTACGGCAAGGCTGGCGTTGCGTTCGCGCAGGAGAGGCATACCCTCGGTGCCTCGCAGGTGATCGCCGGCGTCGGCAGTTCAACATTCGACTTGAGCGGAAAGGCGCTGCATACCGGCTGGCTGGCCGGCATCGGCGCCGAGTACGCCTTCCTGGGCAACTGGTCCGCCAAACTCGAGTACAATTACATCAATTTCGGTCCCCAGAACGCGTTGACCGCGGGAACGCAAGCAATCAATGCCCCACCCACGGTCGGCAGCATCGGAAACATCCAGCCACTCCGCGACATCCGCCAGGACATGCATCTGGTGAAGCTTGGCATCAACTATCACTTCAACATCGTTCCAGATGTGATCCGCGCGAAGTTCTGACGACCGCGCGCCACGAACTCAAAAGCCCCGGCATGATCCGGGGCTTTTTCGCGCAGAAACAGGTAGGTGATCTCAGTTGGCGCGAGCAGGATGGGAAGAACCGACGAGCGCCGGGTTTACTTCTCGCTGAGATGGCCCGGCAGAAAACTCTTCAGCAGCTTCCATGCGGGTGCAACGACAAATCCAATGACCGGGATGGTGACGGCGCCGATCAACAGGCCAAGCCCCCCTGATATGGCAGCCTTGACGATCCATTCGATCATGGCGGCGGCTGCCGGGAGGGCGTGAGCCGCACTTGCCGTGGCGGCGTGGACGGCCTGTCCGATCGAAGGCGGGCCATAGATCTCCAGGCCATGCAGCACAATACCGCCGCCAACCCAGATCATGGCGGCGGTCCCGACGGCGCTCAGCAGCGTCAGGAAGACCGGCATGCCGCGAACCAGGCCGCGTCCGAACGCCCGGCCCAAGCCGTCAAACGGCGAGGCGCCCTCGTTGGTTGACAGCGCCAAACCAACGTCGTCGGCCTTCACGATCAGCGCGACCACGCCATACACCGCGACGGTGATCCCGGTTCCGACCAGCGCCAGCACCAGTGATTGCGTCAGGAGGCTCCCTGCGGGAAGCGCGGCCAGCGTGATCGCCATGATCTCCGCGGAGAGGATGAAATCGGTCTTGATGGCGCTCGCGACCTTTTCGTCCTCCAGGGTTCGCGCATTCAACATGACGGTGCCGAGCTGGGCTTCATGCTGATGGGCATGGTGAGGCAGGACGGCTTCGAGCACTTTTTCCACCCCTTCATAACAGAGGTAGGCGCCGCCGAACATCAGCAGCGGCGTGATCGCCGACGGCAGGAAGTAGCTTAGGGCCAGTGCGGCGGGAAGCAGGATCACGAGCTTGTTGCGCAGCGATCCCATCGCGATCTTGCCCACGATCGGCAGTTCGCGCCGCGCGGCGAAACCGATCACGTATCCCGGCGTGACCGCCGTATCATCGATCACGACTCCCGCCGCCTTTGCCCCGGCCTTGGCGGCCTGGCTCGCCACATCGTCAAGGGAAGCCGCCGCCACCTTCGCGATGGCAGCGATATCGTCGAGCAGGGCGATCAGTCCGATGCTCATCGACTGGTCTCATTTTTCATTCGCAGCTTCCTCCTCGACCAACCTGAGATATAACGCGATAACGCGCCAGGATACGCGTTGCGAGGCCAACCCCGCGAGAGATCATGAGTTTCTTCGAGCGACTAAAGACCGCTGCATCCGCCGAGTGGCGGGCCTACACCGAGCACCCCTTCACCAACGCCCTGGCGGACGGTTCGCTCAGCCAAGCGGCGTTTCGCCGCTACCTCGTTCAGGACTACCTGTTCCTGATCGAGTTTGCCCGCGCCTATGCGCTCGCCGTCTACAAATCGCCCAGGCTTGCCGAGATGCGCGAAGCGGCGGCTGGCCTCTCCGCCATCATCGACGTCGAGATGGACCTGCACGTAAAACTCTGCGCGGGGTGGGGGCTGTCCGCTGATGATCTCGAACAAGCCGCTCCGGCGGTCGAGATGCTGGCCTATACGCGCTATGTGCTCGACGCGGGCATGCGCGGCGATCTGCTGGCGCTCAAGGTGGCGCTGGCCCCCTGTGTGATCGGCTACGCGGAGATCGCGAGTCGGCTCGCCGCGCATCCCGGCGCGCTCGCAGCTGCCAATCCATACAGCGTGTGGATCGCCGAATATGCCGGCGCACCCTACCAGGAGGTCGCGGCGAAGGCGCTGACGCAGCTGGATGGTCTCGCCGATCGCTACGCCACGCCGGCCCGGGAGGCTGACCTGATTGCGATCTTCAAGGAGGCCACCCGGCTCGAAGCCGACTTCTGGGAGATGGGCTGGCGTGTAGAATAGGGCAGGCCGCTTGTCCTGGAGGAGCAGGTTCCGAGGAACCGGCACCGGGTTGGGGCGTTCACATCAGCTGGCGTCCGGAGCGCGATTCAACCCGCGTTGTGCGGCGCCCCAACCAATGATGAGAGCCGTCGTAATGGCCAGGGATGACAAGCCGCTGGAACCGGAAGACTTCCCGCTTCGCACCGAGCGGAAAACAATCGTCAAGCGTGATGGCGAGCCAATTGCCGAGGCCCGGAACGAGAAAATCGCGGATGAATTCGCCGAACGCTTGAACGCGGAAGAGAACATTCGGGAAGAAGATCGTTGGTCGGCTTGACCGAAGGCCTCCCCCTAATATGCAACAAAAGGAGGCTTTACCCTCTTGGGGCCCAGCGGGGTTGGTTCAAAATCCAGTTTGGGCTGTGTGGGGATTACCGTGGCCCCTGCGGCTTGCGCTGCCGCCTTGGTCGCCGCCCTGTTGGCTGGTCCCGGCGCCTGCCGGTTCCATATCCTGATTTCGACAATCAGAAAAGCCGCCACGCTGATGACGGCGACGGCTGCTGCGATGATCAATGGTCGACCGACTTCTCTCTGGCGAATCTTCATCTGGACCGTGGTTCCCCCATCAAGGCAAGCCGTTCGACCGCTGCATGTTCCCGCAGCCTCGCGCGGCAGAAGGCCGCATAATTCGCTGACATGGCGCCCACCCATTTAACCCCTAGTGGTGGATAAACAACGACTTGTGGGTAAACAACGACTTGGCGAGATGTCGGATTAACGGCATGATGGCCGAATGCGTGGGAGAGGCACCCTGCGATGTGCTGCTGATCGATTGCAATTCCTGATGGGATTCCTGTGAAGACCGAATTGATAGACCGCATCTACGAAAGTTCCTTTGTGCCCGAACTCTGGCCCGGCGTGCTCGATGAGCTGGCGCAACTGACCGGTTCACGCGGCGGCCTGCTGTTCTCGGCCCGCGACCGGGTCCTGAAATGGACTGCGTCGGCGAATTTGAATGATATTTTTCGGTCCTACGTCGAGGACGGGTGGTTCAAGCGCTGTCCGCGCCGGATCTGCCTGTTTGGACGAACGCTGCCGGGATTTTTCGTTGAACATGATTTCTGGACGCCGGAACAGCTCGACAACGATCCGATCTACCGGGACTTCTTTCGCCCGCACGGGCTCGGCTGGTCGGCCGGTACCGGCCTGCAATTGCCGACCGGCGATCATATCGTCTTCAGCATCGAGCGCGACCACAGCCGCGGACCGATCGAAAAGGAGCGGGTCGAGCTGCTGAACGAGCTCCGCTCTCATCTGGCGCGTAGCGCTTTCGTTGCGGCGCGGCTGGGGTTGCAGCGCGCCAAGGGCGCCAAGGAGGCGCTCACGGCGATGGGATTACCCGCGCTGTTGCTCGGCCAGGACGGCACGGTGATCGAGGCCAATCCCCTGATCGAGGATTTGTCCGACCATTTGCAATGGCGTGCGCAAAACCGTATCGCGCTGGCGGATGGCCGCGCCAACGAGCTGCTGCGGGCGGCCCTTGCGGCGCTCGATACCAATCCGGATTCATCGGTACGCTCGTTTCCGCTGCGTGACGCCGACGACAAGGCGGTGCGGGTGGTTCATCTCATTCCGATCCGGCGGTCCGCCCACGATATCTTTGCCAGCAGCTACGCGCTGCTGGTGGTGACGCCGGTGGCGGCCCCGGCGGGGCCGCCGATTGAATTGATGCGGTCGCTGTTCGACCTGACGCCGTCGGAAGCCAGGGTGGCGCGAGGGCTCGCGGTCGGCGACACCCTGGATGAGATTGCTGCCAGCGGCGGGGTGGCCATCTCCACCGTCCGCTCGCAGGTGCGCCAGGTGCTGGAAAAAACCGGATGCGCCCGCCAGGCCGAAGTGGTGTCGCTGCTGGCCAATGTCACGCTTGATCGCGGCACGGCGAGAAATTAGCCTCGGATTCGGCGCGTCTCTTCATCTATTTAGAGGATGACGCCCCGATTGACCGACCACACTATCGGCATGGCGTGATTTGCGCCTGAATCACATGGAGATATTCGTGAAATCATACATCAAGCCGACGCTCATCAAGCTGGGAACCCTGGCGCTGATCAAGTCCAATCACACCGGACCGAGCACCGACGGCAAAAAGTACTCGGGCAACTTCAAGTAATACGCCAACATCGGTCAAATCCAAGCGGCGGGCTCCCGGCGAGCGCGCCGCTTTTTCATGCCTGCACGGGTCGAGCGGATATCAGTCCGGCGATCGTCTGCGCTCCGGCGGCAGTGCTATGCCGCATGAACGCCTGGCGCCAGCCCAGGTAACCCATCAGGGCCATCGCCGATCGGGTTGAACTGGTCGTTATGCCGAACGAGAGCTGCTCCAGCGCGTAGTTCGCAGCCCCGCGGTCGATCCAGCCATCGGGCGCCGTTTTAAGCAGCGACGCGAAATACTCCCGTGCCTTGTTCACATAGGTCAGCTGAAATGAATTGAAGACGAAGGTGTCGTTCTGACGGCCGCGCAAGGATTCCGGCACGATTCCCTTCTGGGATTCCCGCAGCAGTTCTTTGTAGCGGCCCTCGAAGTCATGGACGAGCAGGGCGCTGACGTCATTGTAGACATAATCCAGCAGCGGAAGATCGCAGAAGGGCGAGGCGTCGGTCAGTCCCTTCGCGGCGAAATGGCTCTGCGTCACGGTCCGTGGCGCTGAAAAATAGCCCCAGTCATCGCAGATGATCCCGTCGCCGACCAATTCCCTTTCCCGCGTTTCTCGTTCCCTGGAATAGGCGTGGAGGGTTCTGCCGCAGCGCAGCCAGGAAACCGTATCGGTCAGCATGCGGCGCATGTTGACGTCGCTGACATCAAACGGATTCCAGCCACGGTCGGTAAATACCCTGTTCAGCGGTTGATGAATGCCTTCGGGCACCAGCGACAGCATGCACTGCCAGCCGACATTGGCGCGGCCGCGTGACAGCAGCGCGCTGGCCGGGGCGAGTGCCTTCGCGAAGTGCAGGTACTCACGGCGCTGCAGCAAGTATGGGAGAAATGACGGCGACCGCAGGAACAGCTGGTCCGCGCCAAAGCCAGTAAAAACCTGCGATCCGGGAGCGGCCACGTCAGCGACCGATCTCGAAAACAAGTCGCCGAACCAGAAGAAATCGCTCGGTTCATCGGAATAACCGGGATGTTCGTCGATCGCGTTCGGAAGATCTTCAGGCCGCATCACAACGAGATCGATCCCGTAGCGGTCGGCGACCTCGCGGGCATACCCTTCGCTGACCGCGTGAGAGGGCACATTGGGTTGTGAAAACATCACACCGCGAATGCCTGGCGCCTGCTCGCCGAGCAGGCAGGCAATGAAGGAGGAGTCGAGGCCGCCGGAGATCTCGACGCAAATCTTCGCATCCGGATAGGCCGCAAGCCGGTCCTTGATCTGACCTCGCAGGATCGCCAATATATCAGGCGCAACGTCTTCGCGGCGCTGCGAGGCATCCAGCCGATAGCCGTAACTTCTTCGAATGAGTTGTTGGCGCACAACGGGTCGACCGAGCCGGATCAGTTCACCGGGTAGGACCCGGCTGACGTCAGTGAGGGGCGTTTCGGTGCTCAGGAACTGATAGCCGGGCACGAGCAGCACGTGCCTGGCGAAGTAATGTTCGTTCCAGCGGGAACGGGATGGATCGAAGAAAAAGCCCAGGCGGTTGGCGACCGCGCCATCCCGCTCCCGATAGTAGATCTGATACTGGGACGTGAAGCTCTTGAACGCCCAGGTGTCCTGATCCGTCACGATGATGGCGACGAAATCGCCATCCGCCTTGGCGATCGCCGACGGGCCTTCGCGATCGATCAGCGCGGCCAAATGATTCAGCGCTGGACGACCGACCTGGTTTTCGACCCGGAAGACGGCGCCCTCGATCAGAATTGTTCCCAAGGCACAATCTACCGTGGTGCAGTCTCGATCGGAGCTCCAGCGAGAGTCTGCAGCCGAGGTTGCGTTCATTGCGGGTTCCGATAATTATCGGTTACTCTCCTGGAGTCGCGCAGTCTTGCAGAAATCGTCGTATTCATGAGCGCATCCATTTTGTGTTTGTCTCATTTCTCCACGAAGCTTTTCGGGATTGACCGCACCATCAATTTTTTCCGATGGCTGGGACGCGCCCGCGGGCCCGGCGGTTCGCCGGATGCAACAGCGGAGGATCTTGCTGGTCGCGCGATACGTGGCATGCAGCTATTGCCGCTCCGGATCGAGTGTCTCGATCAGGCGGTTGCTACGTGGTACGTCTTGAACCGTCATGGGCATCCGGCTTCCCTCAGGATCGGCATGAGGCTATCGCCGCTGTCGGGCCACGCCTGGGTGATATGCAATGAGCAAACCTTCATAAAAACCCCCGGCATGGAAGATTTCACGGTGGTGGCTTCTTACCCGCCCTGGGTGGAAACCCGCTGCACGAATTTCAACTGAACAAGTTCGCCAACGAGCTCTTCAAAATCGCCGCGAATTTCCTGATGCTCGGCGCCGTACTCGCTGGCCAGCTGATTTACCGCTCCATCCAGATCGGCCTCCAGCCCGAGCCGCAGCATCCGGGCGGCCGTTTCATTGAGGCCGTAGGAATCGCCTGTTTTCACCGAGAACAGGACGTCTTTTCCTTCAACGTTGGTGAGGGTGGTGCCGGGAGCCAATCGAATATGCATTTTCCAACCGCTTTAAAAAGGAGGAGATTCAGAGAGAAACCCGGAGGTCAGGTGATTTGGGCGGAGCAAAAGACGAGTGTTCGCCGCCGGGCAAGCGGCCGCCGGTCTGGTGTTGCCAGAGAGAGGCGTAAAGTCCGCCGCTGACGATGAGCTGTTCGTGCGAGCCTTCCTCGAGAATGCGCCCGGCATCCAGTACGACGATCCTGTCCATTCGAGCCAGCGTCGAAAGCCGATGCGCGATCGTAATCACTGTTTTTCCTACCATCAGCGTGTCCAGCTGTTCCTGGATCGCGTGCTCCGCCTCGGAGTCGAGCGCCGCGGTGGCTTCGTCCAGCACCAGGATAGGGGCGTTCTTGAGCAATGTCCGCGCCAGGATGATGCGCTGGCGTTGCCCGCCGGACAATCTGGCGCCGCGCTCGCCGGCGCTTGAATCGAGCCCCGTCCCGCCGTCTTCGTCACGCAGGTCCGACACGAATTCGGCGACGCGAGACTGGTTCAGGGCACGCGCCAGTTCGGCCTCCGTGGCATCCGGCTTGCCACACATGATATTGTCTCTGATAGAGCGGTGCAGCAGGGCGGTGTCCTGGGTGACGACCCCGATGCAGGATCGCAGGCTGTCCATCGAGACTTCCTGAATGCTTTGTCCATCGATCCGGATGGCGCCGTGCTGGATGTCGTACAGCCGCAACAGAAGGCTGACGAGAGTCGACTTGCCCGCGCCGGATCGCCCGACAAGGCCGACCCGCTCACCCGGCGCCAGGGTCAATGTAAACTGCTCGAACAGCGGGCGCTCGCTGGAATATCCGAAACCGATTTGCCTGAACTCGATCGCCCCGGCCCTGATCTCAAGGGGTTTTGCGTCGGGTATATCGACCGTCGTGTTGGGCGCCGCAATGGAATCCATTCCTTGTTGAACGTCGGCGAGGTTCTGAAAAATGCCGGACACTTCCCAGGCGACCCAGCCGCCGGTGCTTGCCAACTGCCATACCAGCGGCAGCGCCATCGCCACGGCCTCGGCTGGAATGGACTCGTTCAGCCACAGGCTGACGCCGATCACACCGGTACCCGTCAGCAGCGCCGTATTGAGAAGCGTCAGGCTCGTCATGAAGCCGGTGATCGCCTGGGTGTGGCGCAGCTGGGTATCGTTGTGCGACAGCAGGGCCCGGCGAATGTGATCGTTATCGGTCGCGGCGTAGGAGAACAGTTTGATGGTCAGAATATTGCTGTAGCAGTCGACGATCCCGGCCATCAAATCCGAATAGGCCTGCGAACTGCCTTCGGCTCTGGTCCGCAGACGGGGCACATAATAACGCAGCAACAGGCCGTAGCCGCAAAACCAGCCAACAATGGGAAGCGCCAGCCGCCAGTCAGCGCCTGCAAGCAGGAAAGCGCTCGCGCCGCCATACATCGCGAGATACCACACCGCCCGAATGGCGGCCTCGGCGGTTTCGCGCAGCGAGCCGGCGGTATGCATCACCCGGTGGGCGAGCCGGCCGGGAAAATCATTCTGGAAGAACTGCCAGCTCTGGTTCACCACCAGCCAATGGCTGATCCAGCGCATGCGGGACGTGACGCCGGGAACCAGATAGCTGTTTCGCAAGTGCAAATCGACAAAGATCAGCGCAGGGCGGACGAGCCCGATCGTTACCAGTAGAGCTGCGAGCATCGGCCAGCGTTCCAGCCAGGCCGTCCACCGGTCAGGCTGGCCGACAAAGGCCACCACCTTGCCGACGAACACCGAGACCATCGCGTCAGCGCAGGCGACGCCGAAGCCGCAGATGAACAGCCAGACAAAGATCTGTTGATGTTCGGCGAGAAAGTATCGGTAAAACGCGAATAACGAGGAACGGGGGACGTGGGGTGGCGGGGCGGCGGCAATATCAATTTGCTTCATACACACGTCGCTGGTTCGGCGAGACGATCGGCCGCCGGTGTTCCCGGCGTCATGGCCCGCGTCGAAATTCAATAGGGCCTTCTAGCACCGATGAGGGGCCGTCGCTGAGGAACCAGTCTGCCGCGAGGCGATATATTTCAACCGTTTTCATCTATTTGGGGGATGACGCCCCGGCGGCGTAGAGGCCCGACGTGCCGCTCGAAACCCCTCGGCGTAATGACTCGGCACCGCACGCATATGACAGGCAAATGCTGAAACCGCGCGAAAGAGCGCTTGACGCGGCTGTGACGTCATACGCCTGAAATATCCTTAGCCGAACGTCAGGACCTGAGAATCATCGAACGCGCGGATTCACCGTCATGCGGATATTAATCGCGACCGACGCCTGGCATCCCCAGGTCAACGGCGTTGTCAGAACGCTGACCTCGCTGGCGCGCAGCGCTTCGACGCTCGGCGCCGAAATCGACTTCCTGACCCCCGACGGATTTCCGTCGCTCGCAGTCCCGACCTATCCGGGGTTGCGGGTGGCGTGGCCGAACCGGCGCGAGATTGCGCGCAGGATCGAGGCGGCATCGCCTGATGCCATTCATATCGCGACCGAGGGGCCGATCGGATGGGCGGTGCGGACCTATTGCCGCCGCCGCAAGCTGGCGTTCACGACATCCTATACGACGCGTTTTCCGGAATACATCACGGTACGCTCGATCATTCCAGCGTGGCTGAGCTATGCGGTGCTGCGGCACTTCCACGCCGCCGGCGCCATGACGATGGTCGCCACTCCGTCGCTCCGGCAGGAACTCGGCGCCAGGGGATTCCGGAAGCTCGGAAGCTGGACGCGCGGGGTCGACACCGCGCTGTTCCGGCCCGACGATCCGGCCGAGCTTGACTTGCCGAGGCCCATCTTCATGACGGTCGGCCGCGTCGCCGTTGAAAAGAACCTTGAGGCGTTTCTGGCATTGAACCTGCCGGGATCGAAGGTCGTGATCGGGGGGGGACCGCAGAAGGCGGAGCTGGAGCGCCGCTATCCCGGGGCCCGCTTCCTCGGCGAGAAAACCGGCGGCGATTTGACCTCTCATCTGGCGGCGGCGGACGTCTTTGTGTTCCCGAGCCTCACCGATACTTTCGGCGTCGTTCAACTCGAGGCGCTGGCGTGCGGCACACCGGTCGCGGCGTTTCCGGTCACGGGACCGCTGGACGTCATTGCCGATCACCCGGTTGGCGTTCTGGATGCGGATCTGCGCCGCGCTTGCATCGGCGCGCTGAGCCTATCCCGTGAAGCCTGTCGGAGTTTCGCGCTCGAGCGCTCCTGGGAAAACAGCGCAAGGCAGTTCATCGGTAATCTCAGCGCGTTGCAACCGAGCCGGTCGCTGCGACCGGCCCGCCGCATAGCAGGCCAAAGTGCGGTTCAGGGTTAGCCGGAAAGGCTGGCCGGCAACGGTCGGCCGGTCAATCATCACAAACGAGTTGGAGTTTCCATGGCAGACATCATCAAACTGGACGACACCAGGCCGCTCGATTTCGACCGCGAGACGGTCGAGCAGGCCTATGACCGCTGGGCTCCGATCTATGATCTCGTGTTCGGCGGCGTGTTCAGCAAGGGGCGGCGCGCTGCGATCCAGGCGACCAACATTATCGGTGGCCGCGTACTGGAGGTCGGCGTCGGCACCGGCATTTCGTTGCCGCAATACGCATCTCACCTGCGCATCTTCGGAACCGATATTTCGGAGGCCATGCTGCGCAAGGCGCAGGCGCGGGTGGCGGATCTGCATTTGAAGAACGTCGAGGGCCTCGCGGTGATGGACGCGGAGAAACTCGAATTTCCCGATGGTTCGTTCGACGTCGTAATGGCGCAGTATGTGGTGACGGCGGTGCCGAACCCGGAAGTCGCACTGGACGAGTTCGCCCGGGTGCTGCGGCCCGGCGGCGAATTGATCCTGTTGAGCCGCGTCAGCGCCGATGCCGGGATGCGCCGCATCATCGAGCAGCGGCTGCAGCCGGTGGTGCGTCAACTGGGCTGGCGCACCGAATTCGCATGGTCGCGCTACGCGCAGTGGCTGGCGGGTGCCGATGGCATGGAATTGATCGAACGCCGCCCGGTGCCGCCCCTCGGCCATTTCTCGCTGATCCGTTTTCGCAAGACCGGGGACGTCGCGGTCGCCGCCTAGGCTTGCGTGAGCAGGCGGCGCCGGGCGCGGCGTCGTCAAACCGCAGATGTCATTATGATGTCGTCACATGCCGGACATCGAATCTCGATAGATGAAATCAACCTAGCCTGGGGAAGACCATGATCAGAAATTTCCGCGAACAATTGCGAACGCAGCGGTGGGATGACCATCGCTACTACCATCACAGCCGCATCAACCAGAGCCTGCACTTCGTCAGTGCCGCGAGCTTTCTCATCGCCTATGCGCTGCTGTTCGTCGATCCCGTGGCCGCCGCACTGATCGGCTGGCTGGTTTCGATGACATCAAGGCAGGCGGGCCACTTCTTCTTCGAGCCGAAGGGATACGATCACGTCAACGACGCCAGCCACGACCACAAGGAAGAAATCAAGGTCGGCTATAATCTGAACCGCAAAATCGTGTTGATGACGGTCTGGGCGGTTTCGCCGGTCGTGCTGTTCCTCGATCCGACCCTGTTCGGGATCTTCGCGCCATGGAGCTCACCGGCCGACTTCATGCGCCAGGTCGCCAAGGTATGGCTGGCGATCGGGATCGGCGGCCTGCTGTTCCGCACCGTGCACCTGTTCTTCATCCGCGACGTCGAGACCGGCCTGGTATGGATGACCAAGATCCTGACCGACCCGTTCAGCGATCTCAAACTGTACTACAAGTCGCCGCTGTACCTGCTGAAGGGCGAGTTGATCGATCCCGGTCTCGAAAAATACGTCAAGCGCGCCTGAATGTTGGAAAATCATCATGCCCGGGCTTGTCCCGGGCATCCACGTCTTGGCAGCACAGCAAGGAAGACGTGGATGGCCGGGACGAGCGCGGCCATGACGGAGAAAGAAAAATTTGGTATCGCCCGCTCACCGCGACCGTCGTCGCGTGATCATCTCTTTCAGAATCTGGCGGCGGATCGCCTTGTTGGTGAGTGCGGCATCGTGCCACCACCAGCCATCCCGCTTCATCTTTTCCACCGCCGTCACGAAGCGCTCGGCGACTTCGGCGAAATCCGCGTCGGTATAGTTCAGGCTGAAGATCAGGCGGCCGGTGCCGACCCAGCTCAGCGCAAGCTGTTCCGCCCGCAGATAGTATTGCAGCATCCAGTTGTAACGCGACGGCTCGGTATAGTGGACCATCCAGATCGAGGACAGGTTGCAGACCCGAACCGGCAGGTCCTGCGCGGCCAGCCTTTCGTTGAGCGCTCGCGCCCGCTGGTCCCAGGTATCGTCGAGCCCGTCATAGACGCTGCGGAAGGTGGGATCCTTGAGACGGGTGAGGAATTCGTCCATCGCCGTCATGACGTAGGGGTGAGAATTGAAGGTGCCGCGCGCGAAGCAGATGTCGACCGGGTGGTCGTCACGGTAGCGGCGCATCAGGTCCTTGCGGCCGCAGACCACCCCGATGGGAAGTCCGCCCGCCAGGCTCTTGCCATAGGTCACCATGTCGGCGCGGACGCCGAAATATTCCTGGGCGCCGCCGGCGGCCAGCCGGAAGCCGACGAAGACCTCGTCGAAGATCAGGACGATGCCGCGCTCGGTGCAGACCTCCCGCAGCGCTTTCAGCCACTCGCCGTAGGCGGCACGGTCGAAATGCCCCGTTCGCGAGCTGTCGACCAGCGTGGAATCGGCAGGGGCGCCGGCGTTGGGATGAAGCGCCTGCAGCGGATTGACCAGCACGCAGGCGATATCGCGCCGCGTCTTCAGCACATGCAGCGTCCGCTCCGACATCTCGGCCAGCGTATAGGTCTCATGCGGCGAGATCGGATTGCCGACGCCGGGCTGCACGTCGCCCCACCAGCCATGATAGGCCCCGGCAAAGCGCACCAGATGCGAACGGCCGCTGTGATAGCGCGCCAGCCGCACCGCCTGCATCACGGCTTCGGTGCCGGACATGTGGAACGAGACTTCGTCGAGCCCCGAAATCGCGCAGAGACGCGCGACGTTGTCGGTAATGACGGGGTGGTAGGACCCCAGCACCGGGCCGAGCGCGTGAGCCCGTGCGGCGGCCTGGGCAATGCACTCCTTGTAGAAATCGTTGCCGAAGATATTGACGCCGTACGAGCCGGTCAGGTCGTAGAACGCGTTGCCGTCGGGGTCGGTGAGCGTGACACCCGCCGACGCCACCATGAACGCCGCGGTGCCCAGATGTTCGCGAACCAGCCGGCTGTACTGGAACGGCACCCGGTAGGCCTCGGTGAACTGCAGGTCGGAGATTTTTTCCGAGGCTTGCAGTGTCATCTGCTGCCCCCTGGGGAAGCGCTGCTTGTAAAGCGCCGCGAGCTTGAAGAAGCCGTCCTGCCGTTGCAGCGCGACTTCCGCCGGCGCGCCGTCCGAGCCAAAGAAATCATCGATCCCGAATTCGTAAAACGGTACCAGCCGCGCCACGATGCGGGACATTTTGGAATGTCCCGTCAGCGAGCGATGTTTGGCCCGCGAAAGTGCCAGTCGGGCGTGCAATTTGGGAAAGGCCGTCGCGGCGCCGGTTATCGCAACCGCGGACAAGGCCAGAATCGGAAGGGGCGAATCCATGCCACCAGCGCTAACCAGTCCAGCTGACAGGTTCATGACAGTCAGGCGGCTGATCTCCAATCTGACCCAGCAGGAAAACCTCAATTTCCTGCTGACCAACCGGATTCCGCGGGCGGCGCTGACCCGCTTCATGGGCTGGTTCAGCAAAATCGAAAATCCGCTTGTACGGGATCTGTCGATCGCCTGCTGGCGGCTGTTCTCCGATCTCGATTTGAGCGAGGCGCGCAAGACCAGCTTCAAGAGCATGCATGATTGCTTTATGCGCGAGCTGCGCCCCGGGCTGCGGCCGCCCGATCCCGATCCTGCCATCGTGGTCAGCCCGTGCGACGCCATCATTGGCGCACACGGCCGTATTCAGGATACCCTGCTGTTTCAGATCAAGGGCGCGCCGTATTCGCTTTGCGACCTGCTCGGCGATCCCGCGCTGGTCGAGCAGCATCGCAATGGCCGGTTCATCACGCTGCGCTTGATGTCCAGCATGTACCATCGCTTCCACGCGCCGCATGATGGCCGGATCGAACGGGTTACTTTCGTTCACGGCGATGTCTGGAACGTCAATCCGATTGCGCTGAAGCGGGTCGAGCGGCTGTTCTGCCGGAACGAGCGCGCCGTCATCCAGATGCGGCTGGCGGGCGGCGAAGCGCTGACGCTGGTGCCGGTGGCAGCGATTCTGGTCGCGAGCCTGCGGCTGCACTGTCTCGATCTTACGCTCAACGCGCAGAGCCGCGGCCCGACTGTTTTTCCCTGCGATGCCAGCGTGCGCAAGGGCGACGAGCTGGGCTGGTTCGAGCATGGATCGACGATCATCATCCTCGCTCCAGACCATTTTTCGTTCAGCGATAATGTGCTGGACTCCGCCCGGATCAATGCCGGTCAACCGCTGATGCGGCGTGCTGAAGACTTCAAGCCGGTGTGAACCCACCTCGATCTGCGGCGCGACGCGCGCTATGCTGGCGGTCGCATTGGCAGCATAAGGACGTGGGATGGCGCGGGCGCCTGTTCAGGCGGCGGGAGGCATCGTGCTGCGGCAGGGCGAAACGCCGCTGATCGCGGTGGTGCAACTGCGCAAGCGCGACGAATGGGTGCTTCCCAAAGGCAAGCTCGACGACGGAGAGGCAGCGCGCGACGCCGCCCGGCGCGAGGTTTTGGAGGAAACCGGGCATGAGGCTGTCGTACACGAGTTTCTGGGAACGCTGATCTACGAGTCCAACCGGGGCTCCAAAGTCGTTCACTTCTGGCGGATGGAAGCCGATGGCAGACAAACCCACCCGCTGATGCGCGACGTCAGGGCGGTCGAGTGGCTGCCGCTCGACGAGGCCGTCAACCGGCTCTCACGCGGATATGAGCGCGCGTTTCTGGCCAATGTCGGCCCACTGGCGCTGGCGGCGGCGCTTTCGAAGACTGCCGCGCCAGTCGTGGCGCAGGATTCCGGCCGGCGCGATGAGCCGGGCGTGGCACGCGAACGGCGCAGCGGCCTGATCGGGAAACTGCGACAGTGGTGGCGGCGTGTGATCTGACCGGATCGCGTCGAGAGACGACGAACCGGTCAGGCGTCGCTTGCGCGCAGCGGCTCGGCGTGGGCTCTGCCAAACAGGACATGCCCCGATCGCCACATGCGCTCGCAGACGGCGCGCGCGAATTTTGTCCGTTGTTCGGGTTCAAACGAAGAGAACACGAAATGGGCCAGAATGTCCGATATGCTCATGTTTCCGTCTGCCTGCTCCAGCAGCAAGGCTTCCGATCTCGATACGGGGTAACGACCCCCATTAGGTGCGGTCCATCCGTATCGCTCAACATTTGCGACAAAGTATCCAGGGTCGTGTACGCGGCCCACATTATTGCGCGTGTCATAGGGAGCGCTCACGCGCCGACAGCTTCGAGCACGGCGTCCCGGAAGACTAAAAAACTATGCGAAGAACAGCTTTCGTGGTCAAAACGCGAGCCGAGTTCTTGTGCTAGCTCCAGTTTTCTGAGCCCTCCCGGAAAATAATGGCTCCGCTGAAGAATGCGATCGAGGGTTTCCCACGTACCCCCAGCGATGTTGTCGGGATCACGATAAGCAGCCTGTGTCGGAATGTTCTTGTTCACCTTTGGATAAGCTGCAGTCACCGAAGGCCAGTTGCCAAAGTACCAGGCCTCCAGTTCCTCGATGGCAATTCTCGAAACAAAATTCCAGTCTATCCCCGCGACCGACTTTGAACGGGAGACAAGATTTGCTTGCGCTGCGTGTTGTTCCAAAACGGCCTTCAGAGCATTGCAGTCTTGGGAATCTCTGTCGACAATCACAAATATCTTATAGCTCGCCGGGATCCATTTAGCATAACCGCGAAGTCGCGCGCCCAATTTTCCCAATAAGTCACTTTTGCCCTGATATGAATGCACGTTGAATGTTGCTCGATCCCCGATCAAGCCGGGAAGCATCGCCATCAAGAACGTCTCCATCGATGGCTCTTCAACCAAAATTTCTAAATGTTCGGTCGGCATTCATTTCACAATTGATTTTGTGGGGGCGCCCTGATTGATCAGTGGATCACCGACACCAAAATGCCCTTCGATCCAAAGGTGTCCTAGAAGGGCTCCCTCAGAAACAAACTCAGGAATGCCCAGGATTTCGTCAGCAGTTATCGCCTGGGTGTAACCGTCGGCATCTCGATAGAGGACGCGGACTTCTCGCGGGGTGAGAGCATTGAGAAAGAAGGGGGAGTGTGTCGTTACCAGCAACTGAGCGTTGTCTGAGGCCGCTCTGCATTCTTCGGCCAACCCTTGAAGCAATCGAGGATGAAGAAAATTTTCGGGTTCTTCGATGCCTATAAAAGGGGGTGGCTTCGGATCATATAACAGAACCAAATAGGCAAGCATTTTCAAAGTGCCGTCGGATGCAAAACGAGCAAGGACCGGAGCATCGAACGGCGCGTCTTTAATTGTGAGCAGCAGTCTTCCGTCGGGCATTGGATTGGCTTGAACCGTCTCGACGCGAGGAACGCGGGATCGCAGTGCTTTGAATATTTCCTCTAAGCGAATGGGATGTCGCTCGGCGAGATATTGGATCACATTCGCTAGATTGTCGCCAGTCCGCGAAAGCCGCTCTTGCGGGCCAGCCTCGGGTTGCCCGCGCGTATTATCAACGGAAAAATATGATACGTACCATCCTGTAATAAACTCGCGGAGCGCGGCGACTCTGGGATGAGCCTCAAATTGTCCTAATGCGTTCACGGCAATCAGGTCTGGAGCCTTCAGCGGCGTTTCTTGCCTCTCATCCTCAATGTCGGGTTTTTCGCCGCTGACGGCACGCCCGTTTCCTTCGCGATAATCCAAAAATCGGAATGGTTGACCGTGGCTACCGCGTTTCCAGGCAAGCCATTCCTCTACAACTACAGGCGATCCTTGCTTTTCATCGACGGCCAGATGGTAGGTAATAAGAGGATAGCCGGGTTCTCGGTATTTGATCTCAATCGTCATCGGTCCTTCGGAGCCACGCGTCTTCAACTCCTTCGCGCGGCCCCGCCGATCCCATGCGCGTCGCAGACCGGAATCAAAACATTCAGAAAGAAATGCAAAAACATCAAAGATTGTTGACTTGCCGCTACCGTTTGGACCCAGAAGGACCGTTAGCGGTGTGATGTTCTTCAACTCAACGTTTCGCAAGGCGCGAAAGTTTTGAACCCGAAGATATTCAATCCGAGCCGTTCTTTTCGGTTTTGAAGTCACAATCTTCTGGACCATCAAAAATTCCCTGCTTCATCTCAAAGTACTCGTAAGAGGCAACGTGTTGCAACTTCGCATTATGATTGCAGAGGTCGACATCCATCTGATTGGAGATTTGTCATTTCAACACTGCGTGACGGCAAGCGGCCGAAAGGAGGCATCAATGTGCACCTAGCAGCGGAGACCTGAAAAAGGGGGCCAAACATCGTTTTTCTTGGTGAGCGCGGAGGGACTCGAACCCTCGACCCCATGATTAAAAGTCACGTGCTCTACCACCTGAGCTACGCGCTCACTTGCCGCGCTGTGTAGGGGGCGGCTGGGTGCGGGTCAATAGCGCGGGGGCGCACCAGGGCCGGGTTGGGGACGAAGCGGATTTCCGAGCCGATACGGGCCTTTATAGGCAATTCTTCACCTTCGCGGGGGCCGTGGAAAGTCCGTTTTTCAATCAACTGGCCTCGCGGCGGACTTCGGAGGCCACCGGCTGCTGGGTGCTGACCACCGTCGGCATCGTCACCGGGCGCAGCCCGATCAATTCGGCGCTGCGGATGCCGGTGTTGCGCCAGAACGTGAACGAGTTGATGCGCGAACTCTCGAGAATCGCGATCGCCACCGCCGACAGGAACGGCAGGCTTTGCAGCACCAGCACGCCGGCGAAGATGTAGATCTCGCGGACTTCCTTCTGGCTGTTGGTGACGATCAAAACCGCGGCGCCGATCAGCAGCAGCACGCCGATCACGGCTTCCCAGAACGCCTGGAACTCGATCGACATCCGGCTCAGGCCGCCCTTGGAGGTACGGGCGAACGGCAGATGTTCGGTGATCAGGCCGTTGGCGACCGCGCGCGAGACGGTCCATTGCACCGACATCGCGGCGATCATGGCGCCCAGCATCTGGCCCCATTTGATCGGCACCCGCAGCCGGTACAGCACGATGAAATGCATCAGCGACACGACGAAGGCGGCGATGATCGGCAGCGTCAGGATCTTGTCGGGAATGGCGATGCCGGCGAAGGCGACGATCGGCACCCAGATCAAATTGAGGATCGCGACCAGCACGCCGAGGCTTTCGGCGCCGAGCCAGTTCAGCCAGCCCAGCGCGAATTCGCGGCGCTGGTCCGGCGACATCCGGCTGGCGCCAGGCAGGAACCGGCGCCAATGCTTCTTGACGATCTGGAAGCCGCCATAGGCCCAGCGGTGGCGTTGTTTCTTGAAGGCCTCGTAGGTGTCCGGCAGCAGGCCATGGCCGTAGCGGTGGTTGGTGTAATGCGTCAGCCAGCCGTGCTCGATGATGCCAAGGCCGAGATCGGTGTCCTCGCAGATGGTGTCGCCGGCCCAGCCGCCGGCCATGTCCATCGCCGCGCGCCGGATCAGGCACATGGTGCCGTGAACGATGATGGCGTTGAACTCGTTGCGCTGGACCATGCCGATATCGAAGAAGCCGGCATATTCGCCGTTCATGATGTAGTGCATCAGCGAGGTATCGCCGTCGCGATGGTCCTGCGGCGCCTGCACCAGGCCGACGCGGGGATCGGCGAACACCGGCACCAGGTCCTTCAACCAGTCCGGCTGCACCACATAGTCGGCGTCGATGATGCCGATGATCTCGGCATCGACCGCGGTGCGCTCCATGGCGATGCGCAGCGCGCCGGCCTTGAAGCCCTGGACCTTCTCGGCGTTGATGAAGACAAAACGCTCGCCGAGCGCCCGGCAGTGATCCTGGATCGGCTGCCAGAATTCCGGATCGGGGGTGTTGTTGATGATCACGACGCATTCGAAATTCGGGTAGTCCAGCCGGGCCACCGCATCGAGCGTCTGCTTGAGCATGTCGACCGGCTCGAAATAAGCCGGGATATGGATCGAGACCTTGGGAAAGGTAATGGCCTCGCCGATGGTCGCCGGAGCCAGCGGGGCACCCTTGACGATCAGCCGGCGCGGCTTGTGGCCGAACGCCACGACGGCGATGTCCTCGATCCGCGCCAATGCGATCAGCACCAGGGGAACCAGCAGCGTCAGCCCCAGCGTCAGCGCGAAGGCCGAGCCGAACACGAAGTAATGGCCTTCCCAGTAGGCGAACACGGTGGCGGCCCAGGCGCCGGCGCCATTGGCCGCCGCCGACAGCATCAGCGTCTGCATCACCGTGGGAGCGGTGAGGCGGACGATCGGCAGCGACAGCAGGATGCCGACCAGCACGGCGATGGCGGCTAACTTCCAGTAGTTCTCGTTCACGATCGGCCCGGTCCAGGCGAATTTCGGTTCGCGGGCGGCGTTGAGGATGCCCCAATAGGGCCCGACGCCGCCTTCGAAGAACTTCCAGGGCTGATCGATCGCCTCGACGATGTTGTATTCCATGCCGATGGCTTCGGCGCGGGTGACGAAGTTGCGCAGCACCGCGGCCTGCTCGAAGGTGCCGGGCTCGGCGTTCTTCAGGTTGTAGCCGGCGCTCGGCCAGCCGAATTCGGCGATGACGATCCGCTTGCCGGGAAATTTTTCGCGCAGCAGCCCGTAGAGATAGACGGCCTGGTCCACCGCCTGCTTGTCGGTGAAGTTTTCCCAGTACGGCAACACGTGCGCAGCAATGAAGTCGACGGACGAGGCCAGCTCCGGATTGTCGCGCCAGATGTTCCAGATTTCACCCGTGGTTACAGGGACATTGACCGATTTTTTGACCTGCTTGATGAGCTCGATGAGGTCTTCGACCTTCTGCTCGCCACGGAACACCGTCTCGTTGCCGACGACGATGCCGTTCACATTGCTGTTGCGCTTGGCGAGGCTGATGGCGGCCTGGATTTCGCGCTCGTTGCGCTCGCTGTTTTTGTCGATCCAGGCGCCGACCGTGACCTTCAGGCCGAATTCCGCGGCAATCGGCGGCACCAGTTCGACGCCGCCGGTCGAGGAGTAAAGCCGGATCGCGCGCGTCAGCGGCGCCAATACCTTGAGGTCAGCGCGGATTTTTTCGGCGCTGGGAATGTTGTCGACGTCGGGATGCCCGCTGCCCTCGAACGGCGCGTAGGACACGCTGGGCAATTTGTTCCTGAAGTCGGGAGCCTGCTGCGTTTCTCGCAGCACGCCCCACAGGGCGGCATGGGCGGCAGTCACACACAAGAGAACGGCGACCACGGCGCGCATCGAGACTAAACCATATGATGGGGCCAATATGGCAGGGCAGCGGATCCGTCCCCGAGATCCGACCAAGTCAGCGGCAAAGCGAGCATAGCTCTGCCACGCGATTTAACAACTCTTATGACGGAGTGGCGTTTTGAGGGCGCGAACATTTACAGGACATGAATATTCCCGTTGTTCCGGAAAACCGGAACGTTGGCGGGATTATTTCGCTGCCGGCGCCGGGGTGGGGGCGGCGGCAGGCTGCGCCGCCGCGGGGGTTGGCGCGGCGCTGCCGGCGGTTGCGGCCGGTTGCGCGGCCGCGGCGGTCTGAGGCTGGGCCCCCGGATTGATCCAGCAGGCATGAATCCGGCCGCTCAGCGTGTCCGCCACCTTGGGGTCGATCTCGCCGCCAAAGCGGGTCAGGCAGCGGAACGTCGCCTGCACATGCCCGCCGGGACAGCCAAACCGGTCGTACAGATCAAGATGCCGAAACGCGGTGTCGAGATCGTCGAGCCACATCAGCCGGACCACGCGGCGGCCGAGCCAGACGCATTCGGGGTTGCCGGCCGGGCCGTTGATGGCTGTCGAGGCCTCCAGGAACTGGTCGGTCTTGCGCTGGTTATCCTTGGCGACATCGGCGGGAGTGGCCGCCGCCGGCTTGCCGGGGTCCTGCGCGCGGGAATCGCCGCTTTGGGCAAAGGCGCCGCCGATACCGATCAGGAGGGCGAGCGCGGGAACGGCGAGATGGCGCAAAACCGCACTTTGAAACTGAAGCACCCGTCGACGCATGGATTCCCCGATTTGTTCCCGTTCCGAGGCCAGCCCGGACGCGCTGGTGTGATGTCGTCCAAATGGGTCCCCAATGCGGCGGCGACCCTGCGGATTCCCAAGTCAATTCCTGAGAGAATCCCATGACGGACATTTCGAATTTTGTCCAGCAAAGTCACAACTTTATCGCAGGGTGGTAATGCCGCAGTCCGGGAACAGCCCTCGATTGCGACCATACAGCCCTTGGCAGGAGGCCGGTGACAAGCTAATCGACGGTCCTCGCCCGGAGGATGGAACCGATTTCACTTCGTACGCCACTGGCGCTTCTCCTGATATCCCTGAGTGCGATTGCCGCGGCGTGGTGGTGGCTGGCCACGCCGATCAATCTGGCGCGCGCCCCGATCGACCCCAGCGCCAAACTGCAATGCGTGTCCTACGCGCCGTTCCGCGGCGACCAGTCGCCGCTGGTGCCGACCTTGCAGATCGGTCCGGAACAGATCGCCGAGGATCTGGCGCAGCTCGCCAAAATATCCGACTGCGTGCGGACCTATTCGATCGACAACGGCCTCGACCAGGTTCCGGCACTCGCCGCCAAGGTCGGGCTGAAGGTCATTCAGGGAATCTGGCTCGGCAGCAACCGGCTGAAGAACCTTGCGCAGATCCAGACGGTGGTGCGCCTGACCAGGGAATATCCCGGCGTCATCTCATCGGTCGTGGTCGGCAACGAGGTGCTGTTGCGCGGCGAGATGACAGCCGCCGACCTCGTGGCCAACATCCGCTCGGTCAAATCGCAGGTCGAGGTTCCCGTCACCTATGCCGATGTATGGGAATTCTGGCTGCGCCACCGGGAAGTCTATGACGCCGTCGACTTCGTCACCATCCACATCCTGCCGTATTGGGAAGACTTCCCGATCCGAGCCAGGCACGCCGCCGCCCATGTCGACGCCATTCGCAAACGGATGGCGGTGGCGTTTCCGGGCAAGGAAATCCTGATCGGCGAAACCGGCTGGCCGAGTGCCGGACGGATGCGCGAAGGCGCGCTGCCGTCGCGCGCCAACCAGGCGAAAGTGGTTTCGGAAATTCTGGCGCTGGCGAAGCGGGAGAACTTTCGCGTCAACCTGATCGAGGCCTATGACCAGCCGTGGAAGCGCCAGCTCGAAGGCACCGTCGGCGGCTATTGGGGCCTGATCGATGCGGCCAAGCGCGCCGTGAAATACCCGCCGAATGAGGCCATCACCAATTATCCCCGGTGGAAGCTGCAGATGGGTTCCGGCATGGCCCTCGGCATCCTGGTGTTCGGCGCGGCCTGGCTGACGCTGCGCCGCCGGCCCTGGACGCCGCGGCCGGCAGCCTGGGTCGCGGTCGCCATCTCCGCGACGGCGGCCGGCATCCTGCTCGGCGTTGCTGTCGACAAGATGCTGTATGAAAGTTCCGGGATCGGCGGCTGGCTCAAATGGGGTGCGCTGCTGGTGGCCGGGATCGCGTCACCGATGCTCTGCGCCAACGCCCTGATGTCGGGAAGGGCGCTGCCGACATTCCTGGAACTGGTCGGGCCACGCGATGCGCGGACGCGATCGGTAATGACCTTCCTGCTGGGGGCGGTGCTGTTGGCGACCACCCTGATCACCGCCGAGACCGCGCTCGGCTTCGTGTTCGATCCGCGCTACAAGGATTTTCCGTTTGCCGCCTTGACCATGGCGGTGCTGCCATTCTGGACGCTGATGTCGCTGAACCGGCCGCAAGAGGGCACGCGGCCGATCGCCGAGGCGGTCTTTGCCGGTGTGCTGACGGCGGCAGCGCTTTACACCGGCTTCAACGAAGGCAAGGACAACTGGCAGTCGCTGTGGACCTGCGCGCTGTTTGTTCTGCTGGCCGTTACGCTGTGGCGGGCGCGGGCCGTGCAAATCCCAAAATAAGCAGCCCGATCGCCAGACCCGACAGGCTGATATTGTAGAGCACGATGCCAAATCCGGCGGCTATCAGCCCGCCGGTCAGCAACACGATCGACGGCCGCAGCAAATGAAGCGTCGCGATGATCAGCGCGACGATGCCGAACACCGAATTGCGAAACAGCGACGTCGCCAGGATCCGGGTCTTGCACTGGATGGTATGCAGGCCGGCATCGCAGGCCAAGGCCGCGCTCGAGAACTCGATCGTGAGATAGCGCAGATAGAGCGCGTAGCCGACGGTTACGAAGCCGACGACCAGCAGCCACTGAACCTGATAGGGCGTCAGCCGGAACGGGGTTTTTTTCATCATTCGAATATGGTCGGTAATTCGGGGCGGGACAACCCGGCGCCGGCCAGGAGCGTTGCGACGGCGTGAATGCGCATGAGAAATCTCGTCTAACGCACTGTGGTTACGAGTTTATTGGTCGCGCTTAAAAAACGAGGACAGCGATCGGGTTTCCGGCTTCTTTTCTGGCTCCGCGACTGCCACCGGCTTCGGGCGGGCGCTGCTTCGCTTGCGCGGCGCCGGCTTGACGGCGGCGGGCGGCTGCTCCTCGCCCTGCAGCGAAAGGCGCTGGCCCTCGAACACGGTGGTCTCGCAGCTTCGCTGGCTTTCGATCAGGGTGGCGCAGATTTTCGCCGCCTCCGCCGCATCGCGCAGCGGTCCGGCGACCAGTCGCAGCTGCAGGCCGAGCCCGCCTGCGCCTTCCTTGATCACGATGATTGGCCGCAATGCCGAAAGCTGTGCGTTCGACTTCGATTTCAAAAGTCCGCGCCACAGCGCGCGCAGGCCCCCGACCGAATTGGCCCCGCCGACATCGACGCCGAATTCGGTTCGTTGCAGTTTGGGGGCGATCGCCTCCGCCTCGGCGTCGGCGCCAACGGCCGCAACGATTTCGGGTATCGGCGACGCGGTGACGTTCTTCGCCGGCGTCGCCGGTTCGATCAGTTTGCCGGCCGCGGCATCGGGCGGCGCCATCATCGACCGCTCCGCCATCAATGGCGTGGCCGGGCTCGCTGCCGGTGGATTCGGGGGGCGCGGTTCGACCGAAGCGACCGTGGCAATAGCCGGCTCCGGCGCCACACTGGCCGCCACGGCGGGCTTGGGCGGCTTCTCAGGGGCTGCAGCGGCCGTTGTCGCCACGGGCGCGATCACCGGGGGCGGGCTGGCAAGCACGGCTGCGGTCTCGCCCGCCGGCCAGGACGGAACCGGTTGCGCCGCCGGGGCGGCGGTTTGCCGGGCAATGGCGCCGGTTGCGGAATCCAGTCCCTGTTCCAGCACGGTGACGCGGGAATACAGCCGGTCGCGATCGCTGTTCAGCGTTTCGATCGCGGAGGCCAGCCGCTTCGCCTCGCTGTGGCTTTCCCGGGCGACCGATTGAATCTGCTGCGCCTGGTGGGTCAGATCGACCGCCGCGACCTGGTCGCGCCGCCATCCGACCACCGACTGGTTGGCGAGCACCGCCAGGACCACCGCGCCGACCGAGGCAACGCCCCACGACCCCAATCGCCACAGCGCGCGGCGGTCGAGTTCGTCCTCCTCCGCGAAAAAGCCGGTCAGCATGCCGCCGGTATTTCCGGTTTCGAAACCGCCATCCAGATGGTCCGTATTCCGGTCAGTTTTCTGGTCAGTTTTCTTGGCCATACGAAGTTGTCGGCCCTCCCGAGGCCTGCCCGAATCACAACGCAAACATTAACAGGAAATAGGTCCCCACCTTGAATCAGGACTGGCCGGCTGGCGGATCTCCATGCCGTTCACGCTGTTCCCAGCGGCGAATCGGATTTCCATGCGGGGTAAAAACCCTCTAAGAGGGCGGCAGCGCCGCATCGGCCGCCTAGCCGCCGGCAAGCCGCAGCTAACGGCCAACACAGGGAAACGAATGTCCGCTCGATCCAGCCTCACCATCGTGCTCGCCGCCGGTGAGGGCACGCGCATGCAGTCGTCGATCCCGAAAGTGCTGCATCCCGTCGCCGGCCAGTCGCTGCTGGCGCATGTGCTTGGCGCCGCCCCGAAAGGCGCCGATGCCCGGCTGGCCGTGGTGATCGGGCCCGACCACGGCGCGGTCGCCGACGAGGTCAGACGTATCCGCCCCGACGCCGCCAGCTTCATTCAGCGCGAGCGGCTCGGCACCGCGCATGCGGTACTGGCGGCCCGCGACGCCATTGCCAGCGGCGCCGACGACCTGCTGGTGGTGTTCGGCGATACGCCTTTGATTTCGGCCGAAACATTTTCACGGCTGCGTGCGCCGCTGCGCTCGGGCGCAGCCCTTGCGGTGCTCGGCTTTCGCGCCGCCGATCCTACCGGCTATGGCCGGCTGCTGGTCGAGGGCGACCGGCTGGTCGAGATCCGCGAGCACGCCGACGCCACGCCTGAACAACGCGCGATCAAACTCTGCAACGCCGGGGTGATGGCGTTCGATGGCCGCAAGGCGCTGCAGATCATCGACGCCATCGGCAATGCCAACAGCAAGAGCGAGTATTATCTGACCGACGCCGTCACTGTGGTGCGGGACTTGGGATGGGAGGCCGTCGTGATCGAAACCAGCGAGGATGAAGTGCGGGGCATCAACACCAAGGCCCAGCTCGCCGAGGCCGAAGCGGTGATGCAGGCAAGGTTGCGCCAGGCGGCGCTGGCGGCCGGCGTGACCCTGATCGCGCCGGGGACGGTCTATCTCGCCGCCGACACCACATTCGGCAAGGACGTGACAATCGAGCCGTTCGTGGTGATCGGTCCCGGCGTCACCATCGCGGACGGCGCCGTGATCCATGCGTTCTCCCACATCGTGCAGGCCGCGATCGGCAAAAAGGCGTCGGTCGGTCCCTATGCCCGGTTACGGCCGGGCACCTCGCTCGGCGACGGCGCGCGGATCGGCAATTTCGTCGAGGTCAAGGCGGCGACGCTGGAAGCCGGCGTCAAGGTCAATCACCTCTCTTACATCGGCGACGCCCATATCGGCGCCAACTCCAACATCGGCGCCGGCACCATCACCTGCAATTACGACGGCTTTTCCAAGCACCGCACCGAGATCGGCGAGGGCGCCTTTGTCGGCACCAACTCCTCGCTGGTGGCGCCGGTCAAAATCGGCAACGGCGCCTATATCGGCTCGGGCTCCGTCATCACCAAGGACGTGCCCGACGACGCGCTCGCGGTGGAGCGCAGCCCGCAGACCAACCGCGAGGGCGGCGCTCGGCGCTATCGCGAGCTAAAGACGAAAGCCAGGACGCCGAAAGAGGGCTAATGCTGTCGTTATTAAGCTTTCCGCTTAACGCTGTCGCAATCGGCAATAATTATTGAGTATCTGGTAACCGGCGATTCTCGTTAAGAGATGCGGGCGTCTTTTCGTTAAATTTGGGGATATTGAACCGCATGTGCGGCATTGTCGGCATTCTCGGACGGACCGCGGTGGCGGAGCAATTGGTGGATTCGCTCAAGCGGCTGGAGTATCGCGGGTACGATTCCGCTGGCGTCGCCACGCTGGAAGGCGATCATCTCGAGCGTCGCCGCGCCGAAGGCAAGCTGAAGAACCTGGAAGCGAAATTGCGGGCGGAGCCGCTGGCGGGGCATACCGGCATCGGGCATACCCGCTGGGCCACCCACGGCAAGCCGACCGAGAACAACGCGCATCCGCACGCCACCGACCGCGTCGCCGTGGTCCACAACGGCATCATCGAAAATTTTCGCGAGTTGCGCGAGGCGCTGACAAAAAAGGGCGCGGTGTTCAAGACCGAGACCGATACCGAGATCGTGCTGCATCTGGTCGACAGTTATCTGGCCAAGGGCATCGAGCCCGTCGAAGCGGTCAAGGCCTCGCTGTCGCAGCTGCGCGGCGCGTTTGCGCTCGGTTTCATTTTCGCCGGCGACGCCAATTTGATGATCGGCGCCCGCAACGGCCCGCCGCTGGCGATCGGGTATGGCGACGGCGAGATGTATCTGGGCTCGGATGCGATTGCGCTTGGCCCGTTCACCGACACCATCAGCTATCTCGAGGACGGCGACTGGGTCGTGCTGACGCGCGACAGCGCCGTGATCTACGACAAGCACAATGCGGTCGTTCATCGCGAGGCGATCAAGCATTCGGCCTCGACCTCGCTGGTCGACAAGGCGAATTACCGCCACTTCATGGCCAAGGAAATTCACGAGCAGCCGGAAGTGGTCGGCCACACCCTGGCGCGCTACATCGACATGGCGACCGAGCGGGTCTCGCTGCCAGTCACGCTGCCGTTCGATTTCAAGGATATCCAGCGCATCTCGATTGTCGCCTGCGGCACCGCGAGTTACGCCGGCTACGTCGCCAAATACTGGTTCGAACGGCTCGGCCGCGTTCCCGTCGAAGTCGATGTGGCCTCGGAATTTCGCTACCGCGAGGCGCCGCTGCGCAAGGGCGATCTGGCGATCTTCATTTCGCAATCCGGCGAGACCGCCGACACGCTGGCCGCCTTGCGCTACGCCAAGGGCGAGGGCGTGCACACGCTCTCCGTGGTCAACGTGCCGAGTTCGACCATCGCGCGCGAAAGCGAGACCGTGCTGCCGACGCTGGCCGGGCCGGAAATCGGCGTCGCCTCGACCAAGGCCTTCACCTGCCAGTTGATGGTGCTGGCCGCGATCGCGGTCGCCGCCGGCAAGGCGCGCGGCGAATTGTCGGATACCGATGAAATCAGGCTGGTGCATGGCCTGGTCGAAATTCCCCGCCTGATGGCGGCGGCACTGGCGAGCGAGCCGCAAATCGAAAAGCTCGCGCGCGAAATCGCCAAGTGCAAGGACGTGCTCTATCTCGGCCGCGGCACCAGCTATCCCTTGGCGCTGGAAGGCGCGCTGAAACTGAAGGAAATTTCCTACATCCACGCCGAAGGCTATGCCGCCGGCGAACTCAAGCACGGCCCGATCGCGCTGATCGACGAGAACATGCCGGTGGTGGTGATCGCGCCGTACGACCGGGTGTTCGAAAAAACCGTCTCCAACATGCAGGAAGTCGCCGCCCGCGGCGGCAACATCATTCTCATGACCGACGCCAAGGGTGCGGCGGAAGCCACCATCGAGTCGCTGGTGACCATCGTGCTGCCCGACATGGCCGCGACCTTCACGCCGATGGTCTATGCCGTCCCCGTGCAGTTACTGGCCTATCATACAGCCGTCATCATGGGCACAGATGTCGATCAGCCGCGCAATCTCGCGAAATCGGTAACCGTGGAATAAGTGTCACACGCCGGACGGTGGTCGGGGCCTTCCAAAGTCTGCTAGGATAGCTTAGCTGGCAGTGTACAGTAGTGGCTTCGATCAACCTGGAATCCGAATGAATACCGACGATTTGCCGCCCGTGCCCCCGGCCCAGGTTCCGCCAGAGGCCCATAGCGGGTTTATGGCCCGATTCCGGAATTATTTTCTGACCGGACTGGTGGTTGCCGGCCCGGTCGCGATCACCTTCTATCTGACCTGGTGGTTCGTGAACTGGGTCGACAGTCTGGTCCGGCCGTTCGTGCCGATCACCTATCGACCGGAAACCTATTTGCCGTTCGGGCTGCCGGGCTCGGGACTGATCGTCGCCGTGGTGGCGCTGACGCTGCTGGGCTTCCTGACCGCCAATTTGATCGGGCGGACTCTGGTCGATCTCGGCGAGAAATTGCTGGGGCGAATGCCGGTGGTGCGCGCGATCTATCGCGGCCTCAAGCAGGTGTTCGAGACGCTGTTCTCCGGCCAGGGTTCGAGCTTTCGCCGGGTCGGCCTGGTCGAATTCCCTTCGCCCGGCATGTGGTCGATCGTGCTGATCTCGCAGCCGCCGAGCGTGGAGATCGCCAACAATCTGCCCGGCCAGGATGAGCACATCTCGGTATTCCTGCCCTGCGCCCCGAACCCGACCACGGGCTTCTTCTTCTATGTGCTGAAGAGCAAGATCATCGAAATCGAGATGAGCGCCGAGGACGCAGCGACCCTGATCATGTCCTGCGGCGTGGTGCAGCCCGGCTCCGACGGTCAGAAGAAGGTCGCGGCGCTGGCGGAGATGGCGAACGCGGCAAGGGTGGCGAATGGCGCACGGCTGCCGGAGCCTGCGAAGGTGGATTGAGGGCGCCGTTACTTTGAGATGGCGTACTTTGAGAAGGGGCGCATTCGCGCCCCTTCTCATTGCGAGCGTAGCGAAGCAATCCATCTTGCCGAGCAAAGAAAGAATGGATTGCTTCGCTGCGCTCGCAATGACGTGGAGAGGTCTGAGCCAAACTCACGCCAACGTTTCAAACAGATCGTTCCATTCGGGGTTCAGCGCCTCGATCAAAGCTATTTTCTTCGCGCGGCTTCCAGCCTTGATTTGCTTTTCCCGTGTAATAGCGTCGATCATGGTCTCGTGCAGATCGTACCAGACGAGTAGCTTGCAGCCATATTTCTTCGTGAACCCCTTTACTATTCCCTCGCGATGCTCAAAGGCGCGGCGTGGCAGGTCCGATGTGACGCCAATGTAGAGCGTGCCGTGACGCTTGCTTGCCATCATGTAGACGCAGGGTTGTTTCATTGGCCCAGTTCCGTTCCGCCGGTCCATTTGACTCCGTCATTGCGAGCGTAGCGAAGCAATCCATTCTTTCTTTTCGCCGAGACTTGGATTGCTTCGCTGCGCTCGCAATGACGGCGGAGAGCGCACCTACCCCGCCCCAATCAACGGCACCGCCTCGTCGCGCTCGAACAGATAGAGCAATACCCGCAGCGCCTCGCCTCGCGCGCCCCCAAGCTTCGGATTGTCTTTCATGATCCGCATCGCCTCGTCGCGGGCTTGCGTGATGAGCTGGTCGTGCACCTCGGGGCGCGCGATGCGGTAGCCGGGCAGGCCGCTTTGCCGCGTGCCCAGCACGTCGCCTTCGCCGCGCAGTTTCAGATCTTCCTCGGCGATACGAAAACCGTCGGTGGTTTCCCGGATCACTTTCAGGCGCGCGGTGGACATTTCCTTGAGCGGCTCCCTGTAGAGCAAAAGACAGGTCGATGCTTCCGAGCCGCGGCCGATCCGGCCGCGCAGCTGATGCAATTGCGCCAGGCCAAAACGTTCGGCGTTCTCGATCACCATGATGGTGGCGGCGGGGACGTCGACGCCGACCTCGACCACGGTGGTGGCGACCAAAAGCCCGATCTCGCCGGCGGCGAACTGCGCCATCACGCGGTCCTTTTCGGTGCCCTTCATCTGGCCGTGCACCAGACCGACGCGGTCGCCGAAGCGCTGCTTCAAACTCTCAAAGCGTTCGGTGGCGTTGGTCAGATGCTCGATGCCCTCGGCGTCGGATTCCTCCACCAGCGGGCAGATCCAGTAGACCAGCTTGCCCTTGTCGAGCGCGCGGCCGACGCCCTCCATCACCTCGCCGAGGCGGCTGTTCGGTATCGTGCGGGTATCGATCGGCTGGCGTCCCGCCGGCTTCTCGCGCAATTCCGAGACATCCATATCGCCGAAATAGGTCATGACCAGCGTGCGCGGGATCGGCGTCGCGCTCAGCACCAGCACGTCCACGGCTTCGCCCTTGCTGGTCAGCGCCAGCCGTTCACGCACCCCGAAGCGGTGCTGCTCGTCGACCACCGCCAGCGCCAGCGCCTTGAACACCACGTCGTCCTGGATCAGCGCGTGGGTGCCGACCAAAAAGTCGATCTCGCCGGCGGCGAGCCGCGCCAGCAGTTCGCGTCGTTCCTTGCCCTTTTCGCGGCCGGTGAGGATGGCGACGCGAAGCCCTGCGCGTTCGGCCAGCGGCGTGATGGTCTTGATATGCTGGCGCGCCAGAATCTCGGTCGGCGCCATCAAGGCGGCCTGCTTGCCGACTTCGGTGACGGCGGCGGCCGCCAGCAGTGCCACCACGGTCTTGCCGGATCCGACGTCGCCCTGCAGCAGCCGCAACATCCGCACCGGCTGGCGCAGATCGTCGGTGATGGCGGCGACCGCCTCGCGCTGGGAGGTCGTCAGCGAATAGGGCAGCGCGTCGATGATCCGGCTGCGCAGATGGCCGTCGCCGGCGTGGCGATCACCGGCCGGGCGGCGCAATTGCGCCCGCACCAGCGCCAGCGCCAGTTGACCGGCCAGCAGTTCGTCGAACGCCAGCCGTGACCAGAACGGGCCATCGGGCAGGATGTCGGTGAGTTCGACCGGGACATGCACGCGGTTGAGCGCCTCGCCGACAGCGGGAAACTGGCAGCGGCGAATGACTTCCGGGCTGATCCATTCCGGCAGCGCGGGCAGCTTCTGCAGCGCCTGCACCATCGCGCGGCGCAATGATCCCAGCGCCAGCCCCTCGGTCAGCGGATAGACCGGGTCGATGCCCGTCAGTTTTGCGAATCCTTCTTCATCGACGACGCGGTCGGGATGCACGATCTGCGGGATGCCGTCATACATCTGCAGGGTGCCAGAGACGTAGCGCTTGGCGCCGACCGGCAGCAGTTTTTCGACGTAACCGGGTTTGGCCCGGAAGAAGGTCAGCACCACGTCGCCGGTGTCGTCGCTGGCATAGACGAGGAACGGCGCGCGCGCGTTGCGCGGCGGGGGCGGGCGGTGACGGTCGACGGTGACCTCCAGCGTGACCACGGCTCCCTGCGCGACATCGCGGAT
This sequence comes from Hyphomicrobiales bacterium, assembly GCA_038212905.1. Taxonomy (GTDB): domain Bacteria; phylum Pseudomonadota; class Alphaproteobacteria; order Rhizobiales; family Xanthobacteraceae; genus Bradyrhizobium. The sequence continues at coordinate 9,601 of JBBQUA010000002.1, read as the reverse complement.
TTTCGGCCGCGCCCGGCGGTCGATTACGCTGGCCGGCAGATGCAGCAGCAAATCCACCAGCCGCGGCGTCTCATCGCGGCCGAGCAGATAGCGGAACAACTTGTCCTGCTTCGGTCCGACGCCGCTGAGGGTCGTGACCGGCGCGAACAGGGGATTGAGCAGAGCAGGGCGCATCAAGGAAACCTAAGACCGACGACAAAAAGAGATTCCAGCAGACCTCGGGCGATCAGCGCCACGAAATTTATACGCATATCCAGGGGTCGTCATTGCGAGCAAAGCGAAGCAATCCATTTTTCTTTGTGCGGCGACATGGATTGCTTCGTCGCAAGTGCTCCTCGCAATGACGGCATGACCAGCGGGCCCGGTATACCAGCACTGCCGACAATCTCTGTATCCGGGGCTGACATTCATCAATACCAACGCTATATCAACCCCGCCCGGCACGTCCGGGCTTTTGGCGTTGAATGGAAATAGGTAAAATGACGGGATCGACACGATCGAGCGACGGCCTCGATGACCGCCGCAAGCGGCTGTTGTTTCGCTGCTGGCATCGCGGCACCCGGGAGATGGACCTCATTCTCGGCCGGTTTGCCGACGCCGAAATCGCCGCCCTTGGCGACGACGAACTGGCTCAACTCGAACATTTGATCGAGTTGCCCGATCCCGATCTCTACGCGGCGCTGACCGGCGACAAGCGGCTTTCGCCGGACTATGCCAGCGCGCTGTTCGATCGCATTAAATCCCGTGGCGCAGTGGACCACGACGCATGAAGGCTCCGACACAATCGCCGGCGCAAATGCTGACATCAGGCCGCGCGCTGACCTTCGCGAATGTCGCCGAGGGCGCCGAAGGCCTCGTGGTCTCCGATCTCGCGCGCGCGGTGGCGGCGCGGCCCAAGCCTCCCGCGGTCAGCCTCGCCGTGGTCTGCCGCGACGGTCCGCGCATGCAGCAGCTGGCCCGCGCGCTGGAATTTTTCGCGCCCGATTTGCCGGTCATGCAGTTCCCGGCGTGGGACTGCCAGCCCTATGACCGGGTGTCGCCGCATGGCGGCATCCTGGCGCAACGGCTGACCACGCTGGCGCGGTTGTCGCGGCTGGAGGGCAGCGACAGGCCGCTGATCGTGCTGACCACGGTCAACGCCATCGTGCAGCGGGTGCCGGCGCGGGAAACCGTTGCGGCGCAGGCGCTGTCGGTGGCGCCGGGCCATGTCGTGCCGATGGCCTCCATCGTCTCGTGGCTGGAGCACAACGGCTACAACCGCTCGTCCACGGTGCGCGAACCCGGCGAATACGCCGTGCGCGGCGGCATTTTGGATCTGTTTCCCGCCGGGCTCGACCAGCCCGTGCGATTCGATTTCTTCGGAGACAGCCTGGAATCGATCCGGAGTTTTGACGCGGAAACCCAGCGCACGCTGCTGCCGATGCGTTCGCTCGATCTGGTGCCGATCTCCGAATTTCAACTGGTCACCGAAACCATCCGCCGCTTCCGGATGGGTTATGTCGCCCAGTTCGGCGCGCCGCAGCGCGACGATCTGCTGTACGAAGCCGTCAGCGAAGGCCGCCGACACCCTGGCATGGAGCACTGGCTGCCGCTGTTCCAGGACCGCATGGACACGCTGTTCGATTATCTCGACGGCGCGCCGGTCGCGATCGAGCCGCAAAGCGAGGACGCCGCGCGCGAACGCTTCAAGCAGATCGCGGATTATTACGAGGCGCGGCGCGAGGCGCTGGAGCATCCCGGCGGCGGCGCGATCTACAAGCCGCTGCCGCCGGACCGGCTGTATCTGACCGAGGACGAGTGGGGCAAACGGCTGGATGAAGCGGCGCTGGCGCGGCTGACGCCGTTCGCGGTGCCCGACGGCAGCGCCGGCACGGTCGATGCCGGGGCACGGCAGGGCCGCAACTTTGCGCCGGAGCGCGCCGACACCGCCGTCAACGTGTTTGAGGCCGTCGTCGCGCACGTCCAGGCGCTGCACGCCCAGCGCAAGAAGGTGGTGATCGCGCTGTGGAGCGAAGGTTCGCGCGACCGCATGGGCAGCATGCTAAAGGACCACAAGCTCGGCCAGCTCACCAGCGTCAATAGCTGGCGCACGGTGCAGGCGACGCCGCGCAACGAGGCCATGCTGGCGGTGGTCGGCATGGAATCCGGGTTCGAAACCGAGCATGTCGCCGTCATCAGCGAACAGGACATTCTGGGCGACCGGCTGGTGCGGCCGCGCAAGGCCAGCCGCAAGCTGGATAATTTCATCTCCGAGGTCACCAGTCTGTCTACCGGCGATCTCGTGGTGCATGTCGAGCACGGCATCGGTCGCTTCATCGGCTTGCAGACGCTCGAGGTCGGTGGCGCGCCACATGACTGTCTCGAACTGCATTATGCCGCCGAAACCAAGCTTTTTCTCCCGGTCGAGAACATCGAACTGCTCTCGCGCTATGGCTCCGACCACGCCAATGTCGAACTGGACCGGCTCGGCGGCAGCGGCTGGCAAGCGCGCAAGGCAAAGCTCAAGAACCGCATCCGCGAAATCGCCGGCGAGCTGATCAAGATTGCCGCGGCGCGGCACCTGCATGAAGCGCCGAAGATGCCGGTGCAGCCGCAGCTCTACGACGAATTCTGCGCGCGCTTTCCGTATGAGGAAACCGAAGACCAGCTCGGCGCCATCAATGCCACGCTCAAGGACCTCGAAATCGGCCGGCCGATGGACCGGCTGATCTGCGGCGATGTCGGCTTCGGCAAGACCGAGGTGGCGCTGCGCGCGGCGTTCGCGGTCGCGCTCGAGGGCAAGCAGGTCGCCGTGGTGGTGCCGACCACATTGCTGGCGCGGCAGCACAGCCGGAATTTTACCGAACGCTTCCGCGGCTTCCCGGTCAATGTCGCGCAGGCCTCGCGCCTCGTTCCGACCAAGGAACTGAATCAGGTCAAGAAGGGCCTCGCGGAAGGCGCGGTCGATATCGTGATCGGCACCCACGCGCTGCTCGGCAAGGCGATCAAATTCCGGGATCTCGGGCTTGTCATCGTCGACGAGGAGCAGCATTTCGGCGTCAGCCACAAGGAGCGGCTGAAGCAGCTGCGGGCGCAGGTCCATGTGCTGACGCTGAGTGCGACGCCGATCCCGCGCACGCTGCAGCTGGCGCTGACCGGGGTGCGGGATCTGTCGATCATTGCCTCGCCGCCGGTCGACCGCTTGGCGGTCCGCACCTTCGTCGCCCCGCACGATCCCCTGATGATCCGCGAGGCGCTGCTGCGCGAACGCTACCGCGGCGGACAGGCGTTCTACGTGGTGCCGCGGATCGAGGACCTTGCCGGGGTCAAAGACTTTCTCGACAAGAACGTGCCGGAGATGAAGGTCGCGGTGGCGCACGGCCAGATGCCGCCGACCGTGATCGAGGACATCATGTCGGCGTTCTATGACGGCAGATACGATATCCTGCTGTCGACCACGATCATCGAGTCCGGATTGGATATCCCGACCGCCAACACCCTGATCGTGCATCGCGCCGACATGTTTGGCCTGGCGCAACTGTATCAATTGCGCGGCCGGGTAGGGCGCTCCAAGCTGCGCGCCTATTCGCTGTTCACGCTGCCGGCGCAGGCCAAGATCACGGCGCAGGCGGAACGTCGACTGAAGGTGCTGCAATCGCTGGAGACGCTCGGCGCCGGATTCCAGCTGGCCTCGCACGATCTCGATATCCGCGGCGCCGGCAACCTGCTCGGTGAGGAACAGTCAGGGCATATCAAGGAAGTCGGTTTCGAACTGTACCAGTCGATGCTGGAGGAGGCGATCCTCAACCTCAAGGCCGGCGTGGTCGAGCCCGCGGCGGACCGCTGGTCGCCGCAGATCACCGTCGGCATGCCGGTGCTGATCCCGGAGGAATACGTCAACGATCTCGCGGTACGGCTGTCGCTGTACCGGCGGCTGGCCGATCTCGACACCGACGACGAGATCGACAATTTCGCCGCCGAACTGCGCGACCGGTTCGGCGTGCTGCCGGATGAGGTGCGCTATCTCTTCAAGATCGCCGCCATCAAGGGTTACTGTCGCAGGGCCAATGTCGAGAAGGTCGATGCCGGGCCGAAGGGCGCCGTCATCACCTTCCGCGACAACAAGTTCGCGCAGCCGGATCGCCTGGTCTATTTCATCCGCCAGCACGGCAATGCCGCGAAGGTACGGCCGGACATGAAGGTGGTGTTCCTGCAGGTGTGGGAGACTCCGGAGGAGCGCCTGTACGGCACGACGGAGATATTGCGGCAACTCGCCAACCTCGCCGAAAACAAGAAGGCGGCGTGAGGGCGCTACTCCCTCAACGTCATTGCGAGCGCAGCGAAGCAATCCATCTTGCCGAGCAAAGAAAAGAATGGATTGCTTCGTCGCAAGCGCTCCTCGCAATGACGCGGAGAGAACGGAACAATCAGGACGCGGCGCGTTGGGCTTCTTCATGGAGCCGGGCCAGCAACGACTTCGCCGAATCGTTCGGCATCATGGTTGCCACCGTCACGGCGGGCTCGGCGCTGATGTCGCGTTTGCCGTGGCTGGTTTGGCGCATCACACTGGAGAGCCGCCGCGCGATCATGTGGCCGTCGCGCAGATCGGTGTCGGCGAACGCCACGATCACCGAGCCGTCGTCCTGGGCTGCGCCGAAATCCATTTGCCGCATCAGCCGGCTGACGATCCGCGCGCCGTCGAACTGGGCGCGCGGGTGGGCGGGATCGAAGGCAAAGCGCGCCACCGTCAAACCGCCGCCGCGCGACAGCGTTTGATAGACTGCGGTGGCGAAGTCGCGGCTGAATGCCGACGGTGTCAAGAGTCCGGTCCTGACATCGAGCAGGCCCTCGGCGTCGATCGATCGCAACGTCCGGGTGAGATGGGCCTCGAAGGCATGCTGGCGGATCAGCGGCAGCGCGTTGGCGGCAATGAGCGCGGGCTCGCCGGAGATGATTTCGAGATTCGGCAGATCGTAGGTTGGCGCCAGCGCATCCGAAGTCATCACCACGGGCAGATTGCGAAAGCGCGAATCCTCGGTCAGCACCGTGAGGAAGGCATCCACCACGCGCGGGCTGAAACCTTCACCGAGCACGATGCCGTCGATGTCGCGGGTATTGAGATGCTTTGCTGCGGCTTCGATCGAGAGCGCGCCGACCACGCCGATCCGCTCGCCGAGCGATACCGAAAGCGCAGGGTAGGCGGCGCCCCGGCCGATCAGCAGCACGGTGGCGTCGCGGGTGGGATTGAAGTCGGACGCGGTGCTGCGCGCCGACGATTCGCCGTCCATGCGGCGCATCACGGTGATATCCAGCGCCCGGACCCGCAGGCTGGCGCGCAGCCGCGCGGTCAGGCGATCGAAACTGCCGCCGGTCTGGGAAAATGGAATGGCATTGTCGGGCAGCAATGTCGTGGGATCGACGGTGATCAGCGGCAGATAGGGCCGCTGCGCCGCGATCTGCCGGGCGAGGGCGTCGAGGCCGGGTTCGGCCGCGCCGTTCATCGCGACCAGCACCGCGGCCGGCTGCATCTGCGCTACGGCGCGCGACGCGTCGGCCCAGCCGGCATCGATCATCGGGAACATCTTGGCGTCGTCAAGCGTGCTGGCGAATGATGGGCGCCCGGCGGTCGATACGACGATGAGCGGGCCTTGCTGGGACATCTGCGACTCGGATTTACGCGTGAGGTGACACGCGGGAACCCTAGTTCCCCGGCCTTAATGCCGCGTCAACGGAACCCGTGGATTTCGCTCAGGCCTGATTGGCCCGGTCGCGAAACGCTTCCACCATCAGCGGGTTAAGCCCGAGTTCGGCCAGCGCCTCGCGGGCGCGGCCATTGTCTTGGGCGCGTCCGGCAAGCCGGTGGCCGCTCAGCCGGTCCGGCAACGCCGTCAGCAGCGCGCCCTGTCCGAGCCGCCGTGCCCATTCCTGCAGATCCGTGGACAGGAACCGGTAGCCGCCGACCGCCATGATGCCCGTGGGTGGCGCGGTAATGCAGATCGCGCCGGTCGACCGGTCGATCCGGGCGGCATAGTCGGTGTCGACAAAATCACGCGGTGGATGGGCGATCAGCGAGTCGCTCGGCGGTGGCGGCGGCGCGTAGGGCGCCACGGAAACCATCGGTCCCCGCAAAGCCAGCGTGCCCCTCGGCGTCAGAAAGATCTCCCCCGATATCGACGAGCCCGGAATATCGCGCGGTGCGCTGTGCGGTCCCGGCCGGACCGCTGCCGGCGCGCCATCGGCCGCGGTGCGGCGGGCCCCGAACAGGCCGGCTTCGCCGAACAGATAGACATCCGTCAGCGTCACCTGCGGCTGCGTCCAAAGCGGTGACGATGCGACCTGTTCCGGCGCGCGCCACAGGCCGATCATGGTGCGCAGGGTCGGCAGACGCGACGCCATGTCGATCTCGCCCAGCCGCAACGCCAGTTGCGCGGGCACGACCAACGTATCGCAGCTGTGTTCGGCAATCTGCTGCTAGAGCACGTCGCCGTCGAACGGATGATGCAGCGCCAGAGTTCCGCCCGACAACAGCCAGATCACCAGCGAAGAGGTTAGGCCCGCGAACGATGTCGGCGCGAACGCCGACATGATGGTCGAGCCTTGCGGCACGTCGCTTTCGAGCGACAATGCGAGGCCGCCGGCGATCAAGTTCAGATGGGTGCGCGGCACCGGACGAAAGCCGTCGCTGGTGACGTCGAACGAAATCATCGCCGCCTTGCGGCCGTCCTGCACCACGGATCGCGAGGTGGTGGAGTCGGTCGACAGGGCCAGATCGAGCGAGGCCATGCCTTCCGGCAGGTCGCTGCCGAAACCGCAGACATGGCGGATCGAAAAGGCTTCGGCCGCGGCATTCATGGCGAGATCGGAATGCACGACACCATCGATCCGGCTCATGCTCACGATCGCCCGCGCCCCGGTGCGATTGAGCGCGACCGTCAATTCGGCCTGTCGCCACAACAGCGGGAACAACGCCACCACCAGGCCGGCGCGATGCGCGGCCAGCACCGTCAGCACGAATTCGACGGTATTGGGCAACTGCACCGCGATCACGGAATTGGCCGGCAGCCCGGATTCGATGAAATGCGCCGACAGCGCCGTGATCGCCCGGTCGGCTTCCGCGAAGGTCAGGTTCCGCGGCGGCTGGCCAGTGATGCGCGCCTTGTTGATGGGATCGAGCAATGCTGGCGCATCCGGCTTGCGGGCCAGGATCCGCTTGAACAATCCGTCGAGTGTCGGCGATACGTTGGTCTGGATCACGGGGATCACTTCGGTTGGGCGTCGGGCCGCTGCCACCAGGTTTCCGGAAGATACCCGGTCAACGCAGTAGCACTGGGACGTTCTATCCGATTCCAGCGCGCGATCCATTGTTCTTGAACGTTAAACAGCGGAATAGCGTAGAAGCCCGACATCAGGGTCCGGTCCAGCGCCCGCACCGCCGCGACGAAATCGGTATGCTCGCGCGCCTCCAGCAAGGCCGCGATCAGGACGTCGATGGCGGGGTCCCTGGCGCCCATATAGTTCCGCGTGCCCTGAATTCCGGCGGCTTCGCTGCCCCAGTAGAACGACTGCTCGTTGCCGGGCGACAGCGATTGGTCCCAGCGGTTCTGCAGCATGTCGAACTCGAAGGCGAGACGGCGCTGGTCGAACTGGACGGCATCGACCGCGCGCACCGACGCCTCGATGCCGGCGCGCTTCAGGTCGCGCTGATAGGCCAGCGCGATGCGCTCCTGATCGCGCGTCGTCACCAGGATTTCGAAGGCGAGGGGGGCCTTGGTCGAACGCTGCCGCAGCACCGCGCCGTCGAGCTCATAGCCGGCCTCCGACAACAGCTTCAGCGCGCTGCGCAGCGTGGTGCGATCGCGGCCGGAACCGTCGGTGACGGGCAGGCGAAAACTGCCGTCCATAATGTCGGACGGAATATGCGACGCGAACGGTTTCAACAGCTCCCGCTCGCGATCATCCGCCGCGCGGCCATAGGCCGACAGGACGGATCCTGCGAAGAAGCTTGCGGTGCGCCCATACAGCCCGAAGAAGTAATTGCGGTTGATCCATTCAAAATCGAACAGCAGCGTCAGGGCCTGGCGCACGCGGATGTCCGAAAAGACCGGGCGACGTGTGTTGAACACCAGGAATTCGGCCGGTTGCGGCATCCCGGTCTTGATGGTGTCGCGGATCACCTCGCCGCTGCGGGCCGCGGCGAAATCATATCCGTCGTGCCAGCGCAGCGGTTCGGTCTCGACGCGAAAATCATAGAGACCGCGCTTGAACGCTTCGAACGCGCCGTTGGCCTCGCGATAGAAATCCAGTCTGATCTCGTCGAAATTCCACAATCCGCGATTGACCGGCAGGTCGCGGCCCCAATAATCGGGATTGCGGGTCAGCGTGACACTGGCGCCGGGCTTCACCGCGGTGATGCGGTAGGGGCCGGAACCGATGGGCGCCGTCATCGATGTCTCTTCGAACGTCGCAACGTCGACGGCATGCTTCGGCAGGACGGGCATCAGGCCGAGGATCAGCGGCAGCTCGCGGTCGTTGGCGCCGGCGAGGTCGAACCGCACCGTGAGCGGGTCCAAGGCTTCGGCCCTGGCGACCTTGGCATAATACTGGCGATGGTTGGGGCGCCCTTTGTCCCGGAGCAAGGCCCACGAAAACAGTACGTCCTCGGCGAGCACAGGCTTGCCGTCGGAGAAACGCGCCTTGGGATCGAGATGGAAGGTGACATAGCTCCTGGTGTCGTCGGTCTCCACCCGCTGGGCCAGCAGACCGTAAAGCGTGAAGGCCTCGTCATTGCCGCGCGCCATCAGGCTTTCGACCACGAAGCCCCTGACCTGCTGCACGGCGAGGCCCCTGACGATCAGCGGATTGAGGCTGTCGAAAGTGCCGAGAATGCCCTGCACCAGCCGGCCGCCTTTCGGCGCCGCGGGATTGGCATAGGGCATATGGGTGAAATCGGCCGGCAGGGCCGGGGCGCCGTGCATCGCGATGGCATGGCGCGGCTCGGCCGCCCGGCAGGGGTCGGCCGCGAGCGCAAAACCGCCAACCAAAGCGAGGAGAGCGCAGACCGCGGCCGGAACGCTCGGGCGCCGGGAAACAGCGCACGGATTTGATTCGATTTTGCTCACAGCGGCTTTTACCATAGCCGTCACACCCGGTCCCGGCAGGTTGCCAAGATGCCTGTCGGCATTGATCTTTTCGCCCGCCGCTGTATTGAAGGCGGGCAATTGACCAAGACGACAGGGACTGTCACGTATCCGCCTCATTTGGCAAAGAGACAGCCGCCCAACGGCTAGGTGTCGGTGCCTGCAGCGGTTTCTGCCGCTTCCGTTCAGAAAGGGTTTTCCGCAATGAATTTCCGTATCTTGGCCGCGCCGGTCTGGCCGCGTGGGCGGGTTACCGCCCTGTTGGTGGCGACCGCACTGTCCGCCGCCTTGCTGACGTCCGGCGCGCAGGCCCAGCAGCCCCAACCGGCACCCGGCGCTCCGGCCGCCGCACCCAAGGCGGCACCGAAAGCCGCGCCGAAGGCTGCCCCGAAGGCAGCTCCGGCCCCGGCTCCGGCGGCGCAGCCCGCCGCACCACCGGCCGGCGCTCCCGCCGCTGGCGCCCAGCCCGCCGACCAGCAGGTTCA
>JBBQUA010000001.1:0-87087 GCA_038212905.1 Hyphomicrobiales bacterium | reverse complement strand
AGCTCGTCATCAATACCGGGACCACCATCGTCACGTTCCTGATGGTGTTTTTGATCCAGAATTCGCAGAATCGGGATGGCGCCGCCATCCAGGTCAAGCTTGACGAACTCATTCGCGTCAGCACAGCCCATAATTCGTTTGTCGGAATCGAACATCTCACCGACGAGGAACTGGAGGAGATTCGCAGCAAATGCGAACGGCGCGCCGAGGCCGAGAAGGACGGCGACGAAGCGGTGCAGCGAACCGGCGACAAGGCCAGGAAGGCCGCGCAACGCGCGGTAGCTGCCAGATGACGTCTCCGCGCGACTGAAAAGTTGTGAGACCACACGCCGCGCGACGCCCATTACGACCGGCGCGCTCGGAGGCAGCGATCCGAATTTCGCCAACACGATATGTGCGGCTCACGACAGATAAATTGAAAATGCGTTCCCCGGAACAAACGTTCCCGCTGCACATTGATGCGGCACTTGAAACATATTTCGCAAGCTGGGAGCGCATGATGATCGATACTGTAATTGTCCAACCGGGGACCGATACCGGTGAACCCTCCATCTCCGGCGTCTCATGGCCCGCGGTCGCCGCCGGCGCGGTGGTGAGCTGCGCACTGACCCTCGTTCTGCTTGCCTTCGGCACCGGGCTCGGATTGTCCGTGGTGTCTCCGTGGGCCGGCTCGGGTGTGTCAGCCACCACCTTCAAGATCGGCACCGGCCTGTATCTCCTCGTCATCGCCATGATCGCCTCTTCACTCGGCGGCTACCTCGCCGGCCGGCTGCGGACGCGATGGATTGGCGTTCATAGCGACGAGGTGTATTTTCGCGACACTGCGCATGGCTTCATCGCCTGGGCTTTCGCTTCCGTGTTGGGCGCCGTACTGCTGGCTACGCCCGCGACCAGCCTGCTCGGCGGTGCGGTGACAGGTGCCTCGCAGGGTGCTGCGACCGCCGCGAGCCAGTCGGGTCCGATGGATGGTTATGTCGACACGTTGTTCCGTTCCGACGCGCCAGCCGCGCCGAACGCCGGCAATACCGCGGATTCGCGCAGCGAGATGGTCCGGCTGTTCACCAGCAGCTTCCGCAACGGCAGCGACCTGAAGCCCGCCGATCGGCAGTATGTCGCCAAGGTCGTGGCCGCTCGAACCGGGCTCAGCCAGGCCGATGCCGAAAAGCGCGTCAATGAAGTTGTGACCCAGGCCAAAACCGACATCGATGCCGCCCGCAAGGCCGCCATGCAGCTCGCTTTCTGGCTGACGGCTTCGCTGCTTCTCGGTGCCTTCTGCGCCAGCCTCGCCGCCACCGAAGGCGGCGGCCTTCGCGACGGTACGTGGGGCCGCAAGGTTCGCAACTGATTTCAACCAGGAAAGGAAAACTCCATGCCCATTCTGCTTTGGCTTCTCGGAATCCCGATCCCGCTGATCATCCTGATCTTGCTGCTTCGGTAATCGAATGGAAAATCCCCCGCGGGTCGCGGGGGATTTTTTCTCTCCCCCTCTCGAGCCAAATTGTGACCAGGAATTCATGGCCAAATCATCCAAGCGCGTAAAGGCTAAATCGTCGGCGGCCGGAACCGCTGTCATCCACGATCAGAAACTGCTTCGCGGCGAGGGCGGAGAACTGCATCAGACTGCGCAGGGCGATAGGCCGGTGTTGACCACGGCGCAGGGCGGCCCGGTCTCGGACGACCAGAACTCGCTCAAGATCGGTCCGCGCGGCCCGACCCTGCTTGAGGATTTTCATTTCCGCGAAAAGATTTTCCACTTCGACCACGAGCGGATTCCCGAGCGCGTGGTGCACGCGCGCGGCTATGGCGCGCACGGCTTCTTCGAGAACTACAAGCCGCTTTCGAAATATACGCGCGCCGACCTGTTCCAGCGCGCCGGCGAACGCACGCCGGCCTTCGTGCGTTTCTCTACCGTCGCCGGCAGCAAGGGTTCGGCCGACCTCGCCCGGGACGTGCGCGGCTTCGCCGTCAAGCTTTATACCCAGGAGGGCAACTGGGACATCGTCGGCAACAATATCCCGGTGTTCTTTATTCAGGATGCGATCAAGTTTCCAGACATGGTCCACGCCGTCAAGGAGGAGCCGGACAGCGCGTTTCCGCAGGCGCAGTCGGCCCACGATAATTTTTGGGATTTTATCAGCCTGACGCCCGAAAGCATGCACATGATCATGTGGGTCATGTCGGACCGCGCGATCCCGCGCTCGTTCCGCTTCATGGAGGGATTTGGCGTTCACACCTTCCGCATGGTCACTGCCAGGGGCGAATCGACATTTGTAAAATTTCACTGGAAGCCGAAACTTGGCCTGCAATCGGTGTTGTGGAATGAGGCCGTGAAAATCAACGGGGCCGATCCGGACTTTCATCGCCGCGATCTCTGGACTGCGATCCAGAGCGGCAATTTTCCGGAATGGGAGTTGCAGCTCCAGCTGTTCGACCAGGATTTTGCCGACAGTTTCGAGTTCGATATCCTCGATCCGACCAAGCTGATCCCGGAGGAAGTGCTGCCGCCGATCCCGGTCGGCCGTTTGGTGCTGGACCGGATGCCGGATAATTTCTTTGCCGAGACCGAGCAGGTGGCGTTCATGACCCAGAACGTGCCGCCCGGGATCGACTTCTCCAACGACCCGCTGTTGCAGGGCCGCAATTTCTCCTATCTCGATACCCAGTTGAAGCGGCTCGGCAGTCCGAATTTTACCCATATCCCGATCAATGCGCCGAAATGTCCGTTCGCCCATTTCCAGCAGGACGGCCACATGGCGATGCGCAATCCGGTCGGGCGCGTCAACTATCAGCCGAATTCGTTCGGCGAAGGTCCGCGCGAATCTCCGAAGCGCGGCTTTACGCCATTCGCTGATGTCGAGCAGGGCGCCAAGCGCCGACTGCGCGCCGAGAGTTTTGCTGATCACTACAGCCAGGCGCGGCAGTTCTTCATCAGCCAGACCCGGGGCGAGCAGCATCACATCGCCAACGCGCTGATCTTCGAACTCAGCAAGGTGAAGACAGCGGTCATCCGCGAGAGGATGGTGTCGCATCTGCTCAATATCGACGAGACGCTGGCCAACAGGGTTGCCACCGGATTGGGCCTCAAAGCCATGCCGAAACCGGCCGACGCGGCGATGCCGACGCGGCAGGATCTGGAACCGTCGCTGAAGCTCAGCATCGTTGAAAACGGGCCGGAGCGCTTCGAAGGCCGCAAGCTCGGTATTCTCGTCACGGATGGCACCGATGCCAGCCTTCTCAAGGCGCTCAAGTCCGCGCTCGGCAAGGCTGGGGCGACTTTTGAGATTATCGCGCCGAAGGTCGGCGGCGCCAAGGCCAGCGACGGCAGCTGGGTCGAGGCTGATCAGATGATCGATGGCGGTCCGTCGGTATTATACGACGCGGTCGCGCTGCTCCCTGCTGAAGCGGCGATGGACGATCTGCTGCAGGAATCCACGGCCCGCGATTTCGTCGCCGACGCGTTCGCGCACTGTAAGTTCATCGGCCATGTGGAGGCGGCGACACCGTTGCTTGCGAAGGCCGGCATCGCCGAATCGGATATCGACGAGGGCTTCGTGCTGCTGACCCGGCCGAAGGATGCCGCCAGCTTTATCGAGAAGCTCGGCGAATTGCGGGTCTGGGGCCGCGAGCCAAGCGTCAAGATGAAGTAGCACTCGGCATGGCGCAACTGCCTAAACACTGGACGACCTATGTGGGGCAGGCGGCGGGACATCCCGCCGCCTTCCTTGGTGTTGTCGCCTATGGCGCGTTGTGGCTGGCTTTTGGTCCGGACACGTTCGGTTGGGAAGCAGGCCCCGCGCTAGCGATTTTCGTGATGACGCTTTTCATCCAGCGCTCCAACCGGCGCGACAATCTGGCCTTGCACGCCAAGCTTGATGAACTCCTGCGCGTCGATCACGCCGCAAGGTCGGAGCTGACGCATCTCGACGAGCGGGAGCCCGAAGACATCGAGCAGCACCGTGACGAAGAAGTGCGCAGGAATGGCGTCTGATGCGAACCGCATGAATGCCACGCTGGAACTGCAGCCCGGCGTTTTTGAGCTTGCATGGGCTGGATACGGCCGGGGCGTTGCGCTAGACACGGTCCGATTTACACGGGAAGGATATCAGGGGAATGCGACGTCTTCAGCGCGCGACACTATTGATCGTATCGGCGTTTGCCCTGGCATCCGCCGGGGCAGCCTGTCCAACCATAGCAGCGGCTCAGACCGCAGGGAAAACCATGACCACAGCATCAGGACTGCAGATCTCGGACAGCACCGTCGGCTCAGGCGCTTCGCCGAAGCCGGGCCAGATCTGCGTCATGCACTACACCGGCTGGCTCTACGAGAATGGCCAGAAGGGCAAGAAGTTCGACAGTTCGGTCGACCGCAACGAGCCGTTCGAATTCACGATCGGGCAGCGCCAGGTGATCGGCGGCTGGGACGAAGGCGTCGCCACCATGAAGGTCGGCGGCAAGCGCACGCTGATCATTCCACCCGCGCTGGGCTACGGCGCGCGCGGCGCCGGCGGGCTCATTCCGCCGAACGCGACCCTGATGTTCGAGGTCGAACTGCTGGGCGTGAAGTAGGGCGCAACGGAACAAAAAAAGACCGGCCCACCGGGCCGGTCTTTCGCATTCCAGTCGACTCGCGCCGATCAGAGATTCTTGTTGGCCGCGTCGGCCGCCTTGTTGACGGCGTCCTTGGTGGCTTCCTTGGCGTCGCCGAGGGCCTGCTGGCCCTTGCCTTTGACCTCCTGGATCACACCTTCGCCCTGCAGCCTGTCGGAGCCGACGGCTTCGCCAATGCCCTGCTTGGCCTTGCCGATGGCTTCGTTGGCAGTACCTTTGACCTTGTCGTTGGTCGCACCCATGGGAACTCTCCTTTGTTAAGCGTCACCAAAAACAATCGCGAGACGGGCGGAAAGTTCCTGATCGCGACTGGTTTGCGATCACGGTTTTATGTAGGGTCCGCCCATTAAAGTTGAACGGAAAGCAGCGCGATGACAGGCCACCACGACCATACCCATTCGGATCATTCGCACGGTCACGGCGACGCGGAGCGCTGGAAGCACGATGGCGTCCGCGTCATCCCGGGCGATCAGCTCGATCCCAACGTGCCGTCAACCGCGGGGATGGATCGCAAGGCCGCGATCAACTTCGCGCGCGTCGGCGCGCAGAAATTGTGGGCCGGCACCGTGACCATCAAGCCAGACGCCAAGACCGGCGCGCATCATCACGGCTCTCTCGAAAGCATCATCTTTGTCGTCAAGGGCAAGGCGCGGATGCGCTGGGGCGAGAAGCTGCAGTTCACCGCGGAAGCGGGGCCGGGCGATTTCATCTTTATTCCGCCTTACGTGCCGCATCAGGAGATCAACGCGAGTCCTGACGAAGTGCTGGAATGCGTGCTGGTGCGCAGCGACGGCCAGGCGGTCGCGATCAATCTCGACATCGAGCCGGTGGAGAAACCCGAGACCGTGCTGTGGATCGATCCGGTACATCGGGATCCCGCCGAGGTGAAATGACCGGGGCATTCCCGGCGCAAGCGCATCGCGCTTGCCGCTTGGGTTCGTGTCTTCGCGCCGCGGAATGACCCGGGGGTGATGGAGAAACGTTCGATGCCGCTGACGCGTGGTCGCATTGTAGGGTACGACGACGAACGCCTGGCGTTCGGATTTACCATGCTGAATGACGGCGAGACGGTCGACTGTCAGATCAGCGACGCCGCGATGGACGAACTCGCGGGCGTGCGAGGCTCGCCGAGCACGGCGAGACAGGGCCAGTTTCTCGAATATCGCGATGCCATTGAAGCAATTGCGTCCAGGCTGTTTGACGATATCAGGCCCGTGAAGGGCGCCGTGGTGCGGATTTTCACCAAGCATATTCCCGCCAACAGGCGGGACACGGGCACCCGCTCCCGGTGATGACGTCCCTCCAATAAAAAATCTGAAACCGGGTGTCGGATCAGAGCTGCCCGGTCCGTCCTTTGGCCAAACTCAACGCGAGGAATAGGCCGATGTCCAAAATTTCCCCCTGCCTGTGGTTCGACGGCGAGGCCGAGGAGGCCGCGAATTTCTACGTGTCGCTGCTGCCGGATTCCAGGATCGAGAAGGTGCAGAACAACCTCGTCGATGGCCCCGCCGGCAAGGCCGGCACGGTGCTGGTAGTCGACTTCACGCTGGCCGGCCAGCGCTTCATGGCGCTGAACGGCGGCACGCGGTTCGAATACACCCACGCAATCTCGTTCAATATCGACTGCGCCGATCAGGCCGAGGTCGATCGTCTCTGGGATGTGCTGTCGGCCAATGGTGGCTCGGTCGAGCAATGCGGTTGGCTGAAAGACCGTTACGGGGTGTCGTGGCAGATCGTGCCGGCCGCGTTGATGAAATATATCGGCGGTTCAGATGCCGCCGGCGCCCAGCGCGCGATGCAGGCCATGCTGGAGATGGTCAAGCTCGATATCGAAGGCTTGCGCAGGGCTTATGAGGGCAGGTCGGCGGCGTAAAAATGTCTCTGTCTTTTGTCATGGCTGGACTCATCCGGGCATGACGATCTTCGACAGCGCGGCGCCTCCAGGGCGGCCGTCCCACGCGTTTCAGTATGTGATCCGCATCCCGACGCCGCCGTGCAGGGTGTTGCCGACCGGCTGCGGACCGGCGGTGCCGTTGAGGAAGAGGTCGGCGATCCAGCCCTTGGTGATGCGGTAGCCGACCCGGCCGCCATATTCGAACCAGCTCTGGTTGCCGATCGTCGGCACCACGGTGCCTTCACCGGTGACAGTGGCGACGATGCCGGAGCGGCTCGCGAAGGATTGCACGAAGCCGCCGTTGATATTGGTTTCGATGCTGTCGCCGAACAGATGGGTCCACTGCGCGCCGATCTTGACGAGGTTGGTCTTGTCGGTGCCGTTGGCGACGCTTGCGTCGAACGGATTGAACGCCGCGGCGGCTGGATCGCTGTAGCCCTTGACCCGCTGCCACATCTGCCAAATTTCGACGGAAGCTGCGATTTCGTCACGCGGCGACAGCCGGCTGATCCAGCCCGCGCGGCCATAGACGCCGTAATTCTCGCTGCTGGTTTCGCTGGAGAGCGATACCGGGCCGAGGCTGGTCTGATAGCTGCGGCGGTAGCGCACCTTCTGGAACGGCGACAGGATGGCGCCGATGTCGAAGAACGGCCGCGATGAACCCCAGTCGGTGAAATCGTAACGCAGCGCGAAAGCGCCGATCGGCGCGCTGGTGACGCTGTAGCCGCCTTCGCTGTACTGGGCGTAGGCGATGCCCGCCAGCAGCGCCAGATTGGGCGTCAGGCTCTTGCGCCCATGGATGCCCGCCGAGAACGATCCCGCGGAGCCGAACGCACTGACGCAATCGCCGCAATTGACCTGCTCGTTGACACCGAGCAGCACCGTGCCGAGCACCCGGTTGGTGATCATCTGGTTGAAGCGCTGCCTGGCCAGATCCCCGACCGATCCCGCGCTGGAATCCGAACCGGTTGGCGTCGGCGTTGGGCTTGGGGTCGGTGATGCACTCAGCGAATATTCCGACGTCGAAGGTGAATAATTTGGCAACGGGCTTTGCGCCGATGCCGGAATGCTCAGCGCCGGGATCAGCGGTAGCGAAATCGCCGCGGCGAGCGCGGTCCTGCCGAAAAAAATGCGGGTGAGTTTTGCCATCGTCAGCGCCCGCACAGCATGCCGGTGGGATCGCTGCCGTCATCGACCGGCGGCGTAATCACCGGCGAGGCATCGGCATATTGCGTCGTGTTGCAAAGTCCCGCCGCGGCACCGCAGGCGAAGGTCCAGGGCGGCGTGCTGGACTTCTGGATGGTATACTTGCCGCCGGCGAAGGTGATGATCGCGGTATCGCCGGGCTTGGTCAGCTCGGTGCATTGAAAGGTGAGGGTACAGACCCGCGAAGCGCCATTGTCCCGCAGCACCACGGTGGTCTTGCCGCGCTGGGACAGGATATCGAGGATGGTGCCGCGTACGCCGATGGTCGCGACCTGGGTCTGGATCTTGTAGGCAGCCTTTTCGGAATTGCCGGTGACGAAGCGGAACGCGCCTGATGTCAGCTTGATCGAGATGTCCTTATAACTGGTCGCATCGTCGAACACGGTGCGGTCCAGCTTCAGCGTGGAATTGGGGCCAAGCGACAGATTGGTACTGTCGGCCATCACCAGTCGGGTCGCGCTGTCGGTGCCGGTTCGCACGGTTTCGTCGCGCACCACGCTGTCGCCGACATTGATCGGGGTGGTGCCCGACGCCATGACGTGCACGACTTCGTTCTTGACCACGGCGGCTTCGCCGACGCGCGTTTGCGCGCGAACAGGCCCTGCCGCCAGCGTGGCTGACAGACAAAACGCGCAAACAAGAAAAATGCAGTGCCGCCAGTTCATTTCATGACCGATCGATTTATCCCGCATCATACCGGATCGCGTGCGCATGCGATGTTGTAAAAATGCCACAAGCGGCGGCATATGACCCCGATGGTTAGTGACGGCGAAAACGAATTGCGTTCAATGCGATGGACATGAAAATGCGGGCCGCCCACACTCGACATCTCGGCAATGTCATGAATCCGTGAGTCCTGTGCGCGAATCACCTTCTGTTCCGGAAAATTTCGCTGCGCGGAGCGCGGCGATCGCCGCCTTCATTTTCGTTGTCGCGCATCTCGCGCTGCTGGTCGGCGTGACCACGCCGGAGAAGTTCTACTTCGACGAAGTGCATTATGTGCCGGCGGCGCGGCAAATGCTTGAGCCCGTGATGCCGAGCCCGATGCTCAACCCGATGCATCCGCCGCTGGCCAAGCAGATGATCGCCCTGTCGATCCGCGCTTTCGGGGATGTGCCGGTGGGCTGGCGCTACCCCGGCGTACTGTTCGGGGCGCTTTCGATCGGCGCGATGTATCTTTGCGGCCTCGCGCTGTTCGCCGCCCAGGGCCCCGCGATCGCGACGGCTCTGCTCGCCTTCTTCAACCAGATGGTGTTCGTGCAGTCGCGGATCGCGATGCTGGATATATTTTCGCTTGGGTTCGGTCTGCTGGCGATCGCGGCGTTCCTGCATGGGTTTCGTCAGGCGCGGCCGCATCGCTGGTTCGCCCTCGCAGGCACGCTCTTCGGTCTTTCGGCCGCGTGCAAATGGAGCGGGCTGTTTGCGCTCGCCGTTTGCATCGTGATCGTCGCCGTGATCCGCCTGATGCAGAGCTGGCGCACGCAATTCGCCGATGGCCATGCCGCCGACTGGTACCGGCCCGGCCTGTGGCCCGATTTCAGATTTCATCACTTCGCCGCATGTTTCGTGCTGGCCCCGGCGGTCGCCTATCTCGCGACCTTCGTGCCGCTCTACGGCCTGTCGTTGCCCGACCTGCTCGAAGCCCAGCGCACGATTTTCAGCGACAACACCACGACCGCGATCGCGGGCCACACTTATATGAGCTCGTGGCCGTCCTGGCCGTTTCTGGTGCGGCCGGTCTGGTATCTGTTCGACACGGTCGCCGATGACCGGATTGCGGCGGTCGTGTTCCTCGGCAATCCCGTGGTGCTGTGGGCGGCGCTGCCGGCGCTCGCGGTATGCCTGCGCGACTGGATCGTGACGCGCCGGGCCGACGCGTTCCTGATCCTGTCGTTCTATGCCGGGCCCTATCTGGCCTGGGCGCTGCTGCCGCGGACGCTCGGCTTCCTGTATTATTATTTGCCGGCCGCTACCCTGGCCAGCCTTGCGCTGGTCTACGTGCTGCGGCGGGGCAACAGCCCGCGCTGGCTGTTATGGGCCTTCGTTATGGTCGCAGCCGCAGGCTTCGCAGCGATGCTGCCGATCACGGTGGCGTTTGTCGGGACGTCGATGGAGACGTTTGTCCGACTGATGCTGTTCCGAAGCTGGATATAGGGTTGCAAATACCACCAGCCCGCGCCAGCCGGGCGCGGGCTGAAATCATGTGCCGCGGATCGAGCGTTACTTCGAGGCGGTCTTGGTATCCATGTTGACGACCTGGACGCGGCGGTTGACCGGGTCGGTCGGCGCGCTGGCTGGCTTCGGCTTGCTCTCGCCGTAGCCGACGGTGACGAGGTCGGCACCGTTGATGCCGTATTGTTCGGTGAGAAACCGCTTGATGGTGTCGGCGCGGCGCTCCGACAGTTCCTGGTTGTAGGGCTCGCTGCCGACCGCATCGGTATGGCCGGCGACCACGAAGGTCGAACCCTTCAGGCCGGCATTCGAGAGCGCCTTGCCGAGTTCCTGCGCCGCCGGCATCGAGGTCTTGCTGATGTCGGCGGAGTTGTAGTCGAACTGGATCTCGAGATCGATCTTCGGCTTGGTCGCCGCGATCTCGGCGATTTCCTCGCGCTCGCCGAGCGAGAGCGAGCGCGTCTTGCGGTTGCGCAGGGTATCGACGAAACGGATCTGCTTGGCCTCGATGGCCGGATCGGCCTGCGGTCCCGCCGACAGCCCGCGGGTCAGCGGCTTCTTCGGCTGCAGCGCATTCAGGATCTGGTCGGCTGAAACCTTCTCGCCGGCAATGGCCAGGCCCGCCGTCATCGACAGCGCGGCACCGAGCGTGATCGCCGAGAGGGCGGAGAGTCTGTAAAAGCTGGTCATTGTCGTGGTCCTCACTGTTACGCCTGACGGCGCTTTGATGGTTGAACGATAAACCGGGCAACGGGCCGTGAATGTGACTTTTCTCACACTGGTAAACGGACCATCAGCCCGGGCTCCTCCGTCCGTCGCGGCGTCCGCGGCTCCCGTTCGATGCGCTCCCGCCCGAAGTGATCCAGGTCACGGTGGCGCGCGAGGCGGATCGCCCCGTGTTAGCCATATCAAATTGACATGTGGAGCACATGTGATTATCTTTTGCACATGACCGCGATGATTCAAATTCGCAATGTGCCCGATACGCTGCATCGCAGGCTGAAGTCGCGGGCGGCGCTGGCCGGCATGTCGCTCTCCGACTATTTGCTCAGTGAGATCCGTCACGTGGCCGAGCGGCCCACAATTGACGAACTGCGAGCTCGCCTGGAAAGCCGTCCGGGAATGACCACTTCGGTAGATTCGGCAGAAGCGGTTCGCGCTGAGCGCGATAGCCGATGATCGTCGTCGATGCTTCGGCTATACTCGAAGCACTTCTTCGCCTGCCAGCCGCGCGAGCGGTAGAAAAGCGGATTTTCGAGCCCTCGCAGACGTTGCATGTGCCGCATCTGCTCGACGTCGAAGTTGCGCAGGTAATTCGCCGGTATGCCGCAAACCGGGCGATTGATGACGAGCGCGGCCGCATCGCTCTCGCTGATCTCGCTGACTTTCCGTTGCACCGGTATCCGCACGATTTCCTTTTGCCGCGCGTCTGGGAGTTGCGGAACAATCTGACGGCCCATGACGCCATTTACGTCGCTCTGGCGGAAGTGCTCGATGCTCCCCTGCTCACCCACGACAAACGTCTTGCTTCGGCTCCGGGACATCACGCGCGCATCGAGTTGGTGTGACGTCTTCCGCTGCTGCCGTGCACCTGTCGAAGTGGCTACCGGCGGCTTGGTCGCCCCGGTCTTATTGCCGTCGCTGCGGCGCCGATCTGCGAACAACAAATCGGCCAGATGAGCGGCTAGAAAATCGCCGGCGGAGAACCCGCAAACCAGCGACGCAGGAGCCGTGTGTTTCCATCAGCCAAAAGGCAATATGAGTATCAGGCGTATCGTGCCGGCCGCCCGGATCAGGCGGGGTCCGCCGGTTCGATGCCGGTCCTGATCGGCGCCGCCATGATCGCGGCAGCGATTTTGCTGTCGACGCTGATCACGGCGCTGGGCTCCCGCTATGTCGGCATGGAGAGCCCGACCGAGGAAAGTGCCTGGCTGATCGACCGTCTCACCGGCCATGTCTACCGCTGCCAGGCCCCGGCACGCGGCAGGGCGTCGTGTGACGCCGAGATCGCGACCGGCACGATCGGCGTCCCGCAGAAGCGGTGACCGGGCTCAGCCATGCTGGTGCGCCCCGCCTTCGAATATCGCGCGCGCGCGAATCCGGCTACATTGCCGCGCGATGCCCCGCACTATTCCCTTCCATCCCCTTGATAAGACCGAGGCCCGCCGGATCTGGCTGCGCGCGCAGCGGCTCGACATGCCAGCGCCGTTCGGCGAGGGACCGCAGGCGACCGCGGCCGCGGTGGCGCATCTCGGCTATGTGCAGATCGACACCATCAACGTGATCGAGCGCTGCCACCACCATATTCTGTGGAACCGGATTCCCGATTATCGCCGCGCCGACCTGCGGCAGGCCCAGAGCGTCGACAAGAGCGTGTTCGAATACTGGACCCATGCGTTGTCCTACGTGCCGTCGAAGGATCTGCGCTTCTTCCTTCCGGCGATGCGGCGGCACAAGCGCGAGGGCCATAAGTGGCTGACATCGGTCAAGCCGGCCGATTTGCGCAAGGTGCTGCGGCTGATCCGGCGTGACGGCGCGCTGACCATCCGCGACATCGACGACGACGTGCTGGTCGACAAGGAGCATCTGTGGGCCAGCCGCAAGCCCTCGAAGCGGGCGCTGCAGCTGTTGTTCTACACCGGCATGCTGACGATCTGCGAACGCATCGGCATGCTGAAAACCTACGACCTGATGACGCGGCACTTTGGCTGGGACAAACCGCCAAAACCGGCTTCGGTGAGCGAAACCACCGCCTATCTGCTCGACCGCGCGCTGCGCGCGCAGGGCATCGTCAGCGTGGATTCGATCTGCCATCTCGATGCGCCGAGCAAGGCGGCGGTCCGGCGTATGATCCAGACGCGGGTGCGCCGCAACGAGCTGGTGCCGATTGCGCTGCCAGGCGCCGGCAAGCAGGAACATTGGGCCGAGCCCGCGACGCTGGAGAGCGCAAGCGACGGTGCTTCCGATCAGGTCCACATCCTGTCGCCGTTCGACCCCCTGATCATCCAGCGCAAGCGCACCGAACTGTTCTTCGACTATGGCCACCGCTTCGAGGCTTACGTGCCCCGGGAGAAGCGGGTGTTCGGCTATTTCGCGCTGCCGGTGCTGGTCGGCGACCACATCGTTGCCGCACTGGATCTCAAGACCGACCGCAAGAGCCGCAAATTACTGGTGCAGAAATGGAGCTGGGTCGGCGCGGGTACCGCGAAGGGCGCGCGCAAGGAGTTGAAGACGCGCATCGAGCAGGAGCTGCACCGGTTCGAACGATTTCAGCTGGCGGAGTGAGGGCTATTCGGCGCTATCGCTATAAGGTTGGAGACGATCCAGCAGCACGCCCATCCCAATCCCGACGCCGTAAGCCACCATATTCCACATCGAAAAAATCCGGCCGAGCAGCAGCGCGCCCGGCAGGGTCAGCCGAAAAGCGTCGAGCCACGGGAAATGAACCAGCCGGAACAGTTCGACGCCGATGGCGATCGCAGCTGTAATCACGGCGATGCGCGTTCGGGAAAGATGTGAAGCCGCCATCGCCACCAGAAAGAACACCATCGCCCCCCACAGCATCGAGCCGCCATACTTCACGACGAAAGCGGGGAGGCCGAGGCCAAGTCCCCATCCGCGCAAGGCGAGGCCGCAGGCGATAACGGTGAGGCACAGGCCGGCGCGGGCGATGATGAGGGATCTCCTCGCGCTCTTGTCATGATCGACCATAGCGCTGGGCATCAGGCCGCCGCGCTGTCGGCCACCGGAAATGTCAGCTCGAAGCTGGTGCCATGACCGGATTCGACGAGACGGACTGCGCCGCCATGGGCGTCGAGCATGGCGCGCACGATGGCCAGTCCCATCCCGGTGCCGCCGCTGTCGCGCCTGGTGGTGAAGAAGCTGTCGAAGATCTGGGTCCGGTTGTTGGGCGAGACGCCTTCGCCGTCATCGCTGACGGTGACCTTGAGCTGATTGTTCTGCTGCACGGCGGAGACTTCCAGCTTTGAACTGCCGTGGCGCATGGCGTTGTCGGCAAGGTTGGAAAAAATGATCAGGGCGTTATCCTCGGAGATCCGCATCGGCGTATCGAGGTCGCCGTCGGCGCGGATGTCGAGCGAGGGGAAGGCCGAACGGAGGCCGGCGACCGCGACCGACAGCTTGGCGGCGCCGAGCGCGACCGGGTTTTCCGCCCGGGCGAAATCGCGCAGGCGGCCCGCGTTCGTTCCCAGCCGGTCGGCGTCGGCAATGATGTTGTCGAGAAATTTGCGCCGGTCCGCTTCGTCCATGTCGGGCGCGTCGACGTCCTCGCGCAGCAGCTCGGCCGCGCCCTTGATGGAGGTGAGCGGCGATTTCAGCTCGTGCGAGACGTGGGTGGCGAAGGTCGAGATGAAGCTGGATCGCGTATTCAGCCGCCGCGCCATGTCCAGAAAACTCTGCGACAACAGGGCGAATTCGCTGGTGCCGTGATGCCGCAGCGGGCGCAGCGCGTCGCGGTCGCCCTTGCCGACCAGATTGGTGCGCTCCACCAGTTCGCGCATCGGACCGGTGATGGTGCGGTGAAACAGGAAACCGATCAGCAGCGTCGGCACGATCATCGAGAGCATCGCGAGAATGACCCGGCTGCGCTGCTCGTACAGATATTTGAAGACGTTGCTCGGCGTGCGCGAGGCATAGACGACGCCGGCGACCTGCTCGCGGACGACCACCGGCATCGCGATGAAGACACGCATCCCGGTGCCGCGGCTCATCGAATAGAGCGAGGGCTGTTCGTTCTTGGAGATGCGCACGCGCAGCACGCCCTTGAAGCGCCCCTGCAACGCCTCGCGCACTTCCTCCAGATGCGCCAGCGACAGCCCGACTTCCTCGCGGCCGGCGATCACGACGCCGTTGGGATCGAGCAGCCGGAAGCCGGCCAGCGTCACCTTCTGGGTGGCGACCAGATCCGGCGCCATCCGCGCGCCGAGCGCCGCGAAGGCGGGATGGGCCGGCGCGGATGAGGTGCGCGCCGTTGGTCGCGGCGGCAGCACGCTCTCGCTGACCAGTTCGAGTTCGGGCCAGATCGGCTGATACGGTTCATCAGATGGTTTGGGCGCCGCAGGCTTGATCTTCGCGCCGAGCGTGACGCCCAGCGGAATGCTGGTCTCCACTTCGCGGCGGAAGGTGGCGGTGAGTGCGGCGCCTTGCGCGATCAGTTCGGCTTCGGCCTGCTGGATCAGCTGGTTCTGGTAGACTTTCAGGAAGTAGATGCTGAACAGCGGCAGCGCGAGCACGCTGGTGAGCACGACAAAGACGACGAGGCTGAGGCTTGGCCGCCATTTCCGGCGCGTGTTGGCCGAGGGCTCGCTCAACGCGCGGCCTCGCAGCGTCCCAGCTTGAAGCCGACGCCATGCACGGTCTCGATCGCGGACTCGCAGCCGGCGCCGGCAAACTTGGCGCGGATGTTCCTGACATGGCTGTCGATGGTGCGGTCGGCGACGTGAATATTGCCGGCATAGGCGGCATCCAGAATCAACTCGCGCGTAAAGACAAAACCCGGCCGTGCCAGCAGCGTGCGCAGGATGGAGAATTCCAGCGCCGTCAGCGCAATCGGCGTATCCTGAAAGTTCGCGGTGCGCGCGTCCGGAACGAGCGTGAGCTTGCCATGGTTCATGGCCTTGCTTTCCGTCGGCGCAGGGGTATTTCGCGTTCGCCGCAGGATCGCATTGACCCGCGCCACCAGTTCGCGCGGACTGAACGGTTTTGTCACATAGTCGTCGCCGCCGATTTCGAGGCCAAGGATGCGATCGATCTCCTCGTCGCGGGCCGACAGGAACAGGATCGGCGTATCCGAGGTCTTCCGGATCTGGCGGCAGACCTCCAGTCCGTCCATCTCGGGCATGCCGATGTCGAGCACGATGAGATCGTGGACGTTGCGGTCGAACCGGGCCAGCGCCTCCTTGCCGTCCTGCGCAATGGAAATCGCCATGCCGGTCTTCTCGAACGCGAAGCGAACGACGTCGCGGATATGGGGGTCGTCGTCGACGACGAGAATGGAATGAGCCACGTTCGTTAGCCTTTGTCGCCGTCGAGGGGTTTTTGCGCAATGTCGGGATTGTTAGCCAAATATCGTTGCAGGCGCCACGTCCGAAACCCGGCGGTCCGCCAGTTTTCCGGAGGCCGCGGCAGGGTCGCACACATGTTCGCGGCGCACCGCAACTCCAAAATCGTGGATTGGAGCGACGGAATCTGCGGCAAACGCGGTTCGAGGACGGGCAAGACCTGCGGACCCAGCGAAGCCAGATACTTCATATCGAGCCGGGACCCAACCCCGTCGATTTCCCGGGAGTGCTCCAGGTTGTAGGTGGCGATGAGCTGAGGCGCATTGATGAAGCAGCATCCGTACAGCACCAGCGCCAGCGAGATGGCGTTGGCTGATATTAGCCAGGAATTGGGTTTTCTCAGTTTGATCTGAATGAGCATCAGCACCAGCCCGGCCGTCACCAGCCCCATCCAGATGAAGGCGGCAAGCCGCAGATAGGTCAGCGAGTAGGCCGCGACGTAAAGATCGAGCCGGAAGATCGACGAGACCACGAGCAGGACGTTTTGTCCGGTCCACAGCAGCACCAGCGGGCGGATCAGCCTGGATTGCTCCGCAGGTCCACCGGGACGCATGGCGATCAGGACAAAACCGGCAGCGAGCAGTGCGGTCGCGATCAGCGGATAGGCGCCACGGTGCGCATAATACGCGTAAGTCATGCCATTGGGCAGGTTGGCGCCGCCCCAGAGATAGGTCAGATCGAGCCCGCTCTGCAGCGCGAACATCACGTTGAACAGGATCAGCGAACGCGTCACGGCCTGCCCGCCGAACAGATGGTCAAGCTCGGAAGGGCCGGTGGCGAGGCGAGGTTGGGACGGCCCAACCGGCGGGCGCCGAACACGCCGCAGCAACAAGGGCCATATCGCGCAGCCCAGCAAAATCCAGAAACCGATCCGGGCGGGACTGGGCGGGTTGAAAATCGAGCGCAAGTCGATCTGCTGCAGCCGGTATTCGATCAACGGATTGGCCGATGCAAACAGGCTGAGGAACACGAAGCATGCGGCCAGTGGAATGATCCATGCCACCAGCGAGCCCATGCTCAGCCAGTCCGGAGTCCGTCCTTTCATCGACTGCAATGCCCCAAACAAATCACCGGTCAGTTGAAAGGGGCCCCGAAACGGGATCGTCGCGGCTTCGAGCAGCCGCCATGGCCAGGACGATGCTTCGCGGGCCGTGGTGACGATGACGAACAGCGCCGTTGCCAGCGTGGCCACGGTCACGGACGTCGCGTTGACGTCCTCGATCAGGGCGAGCAGGCCGGCAACAAATACGCAAGCCATGACGATCCGGATCTTGCGCGGCGCATGTACGCGATTGCTGGCGACGCCGGCGATGCCGGGCGCCGCCAGAAACAGCGCCAGTGAGATGCCGATCTGCCAGCCGTAGAACAGCCAGTCGGCCAGCGCGACGCAGCCCGCGGCGAGCAGCAGCGGCTTGACCGGCGCGCGCGCGCGGGCCGGCGCGATTTCGACATCGGACACGGTCGCAATCGACATGGTGTTCATTTCCTTGAGGTGACGAGGGTGAGGTGGCGAACCCCGGGCTTGGAACCGGACTTGAAACCGGGCTTGGAATTCGGCTCGGGCCTGGCGGCGTTGCGCTTCGGGAAGGCGATCACCGAGCGGCGGGCGGGCGGCGTTTCCAGCCACCAGCCGTCATTGAGCAGCCGCCTGGGCAGTCGCGATCGGCTGAAGCTGACGACGATGATCTTCCCCATGATCGGAGCATGGGGTCCGGATTGGCAGGGCTGATGTGCGGGACGTTCAGGATTTGCGGATTGTTGTGCAGGTTTTGAGCAGGGCTGAATGGAGGCCGCCATTCCGGGGCGCGCGAAACGCGAACCCGGAATCTCGAGATTCCCCGATGTGCAATGGCACATCTGAGGTCTGGCCTTCGGACCAGCCCGGAATGACAACCCGCCAGCTCACGAAATCATGATCAGTGACGAATATTGACAATCGTCACTAGACAATCGACAGTACCCTCCGTGTCATCGAGGGAAGTCGTCATGTTCGCCCGTCATATTTTGTCGAGCTATTCCAGGTTCTTAGCTGGGTTGTCGCTGGCCGCGGTGGCGATTGCGCTGACCGGCTGCAATGAGAAGGTTGCTGAAAAAGCCACCCCCGGGCGTCCTGTGCTGGTGGCGACGGTGCAATACAAGCCGGAATCGCCGGAGCGCAGTTTTGTCGGCACCATCAAGCCCCGGATTGAGACCGACATGGGTTTTCGGGTCCCCGGCAAAGTTGCAAAACGCCTGGTCGAGGTCGGCCAGACCGTGGAGGTCGGTCAACCCCTGGCCACCCTCGACGAAGTCGATCTGAAATTGCAGGCCGAGCAGGCCGAGGCCGAATTCCGGGCCGCCACCGGCGTACAGGCGCAAGCCACGGCCTCCGAGCAGCGCGCCAAGGATTTGCGGGCAAAGGGCTGGACCACCGAGGCGCAGATGGATCAGGCCCGGGCCGCCGCCGATGAAGCCCGCGCGCGGTTCAATCGCGCCGAGCGCTCGGTCGAGCTTACCAGGAACAGTCTTTCCTATGCGACGCTGGTCGCCGACACCCGCGGCGTCGTCACCGCGACCCTGATCGATGGCGGACAGGTGGTTGCGTCGGGGCAGACCGCGGTCCGGATCGCGCGTTTTGCCGAAAAGGAAGCCGTGGTCGCGATCCCGGAAACTCTGGTTGGCCGCGCCAAGGAAGGTACAGCCAGCGTCAGCCTGTGGTCCGAACCGGACAAGACCTATGCGGCCAAACTGCGCGAGATCGCGCCCGCGGCTGATCCCGCGACGCGCACTTACCTCGCAAAATTCTCGCTGCCCGGTGCCGGCGAGAGCGTCTCGCTCGGCATGACCGCGACGCTGACGCTGGCCGATCCGGCCACGTCCAGCGTGGCGCGGCTGCCGCTGTCGGCGCTGTACAGCCAGGGCGGCAGCCCCTCGCTCTACATCGTCGACGACAAGGGCGAGCTGACCCTGAAGCCGGTCACGGTGAAATCCTACGAGAGCGACAACGTCGTCATTTCAGGCGGTGTCGACGAGGGTTCGAAAGTCGTCGTGCTTGGCGTGCAGAAACTCGACCCGGCCCAGAAGGTCAGGGTCGTGTCATCGCTGTCGTTCTGAGCGGAGAGGGCGTCATGAAACACTTCAATCTCTCGGGCTGGGCGGTCAGCCATCCCGCGCTGATCCTGTTCCTGATGGTCGCGCTCGGCGCCGCCGGCTTCTTCTCCTATCAGAAGCTCGGCCGCGCCGAGGATCCGTTCTTCACGGTCAAGGTGGTCAACGTCTCCGCGATCTGGCCGGGCGCTACTGCTGCCGAAATGCAGACCCAGGTCGCCGACCCGATCGAGAAGAAGCTGCAGGAACTGCCCTATTTCGAGAAGGTGCAGACCTACTCGAAACCATCCTTCACGGCGATGCAGGTCACCTTCAAGGATTCGACCCCGCCAAAGGACGTGCCTTATTTATTCTACATGTTGCGCAAAAAACTCGCCGACGTGCAGGGCCAGTTGCCGGCCGGCCTGCTCGGCCCCACCGTCAACGACGAATTCAGCGACGTCGATTCCATTCTCTATATGATGACCGGCGACGGCGCCGACTTCGCGCAATTGAAGAAGGCCGCCGAAGGCATGCGCCAGCGCCTGCTCAAGGTTTCAGGCGTGACCAAGGTCAATCTCTACGGCGCCCAGGAACAGCGGATCTTCGTCGAGTTCTCGCACGCCAAGCTGGCGACGCTCGGCATCACGCCGCAGGCGCTGTTCGATTCGCTGGCCAAGCAGAACAATGTGGTGCCGGCCGGGACGGTGGAGACTTCCTCGCAGCGCGTTCCGCTGCGCGTCACCGGCGCGCTCGACGGCGCCAAGGCGGTTGCCGAGACGCCGGTCGAAAGCAATGGCCGGGTGTTTCGTCTGGGCGATATCGCCACGGTGACCCGCGGCTTCGTCGATCCGCCGACCTTCGTGGCGCGGCAGGAAGGCAAGCCCGCGCTCGGCGTTGGTGTGGTCACCGCCAAGGGCGCCAACATCCTGGAGCTCGGCAAGCAAGTCGAGAACGCCACCAATGAATTCATGAAGGCGGTGCCGCAGGGCATCAATGTCGAGCAGATAGCCGATCAGCCCAAGGTGGTCGAACGCGCCGTCGGCGAGTTCGTGCACTCCTTCATCGAGGCGCTGGCGATCGTGCTGTTTGTCAGTTTCGTCGCATTGGGATGGCGCACCGGCATCGTGGTGGCGCTGTCGGTGCCGCTGGTGCTGGCGATCGTGTTCATCGTGATGAATGCGATGTCGATCGACCTGCACCGCATTACGCTGGGTGCCCTGATTATCGCGCTCGGGCTATTGGTCGACGACGCCATCATCGCGGTCGAAATGATGGTGGTGAAAATGGAACAGGGCTGGGACCGCATGCGCGCGGCGTCCTTTGCCTGGGAATCCACCGCGTTTCCGATGCTCACGGGAACGCTGGTCACGGCCGTTGGCTTCCTCCCCATCGGCTTTGCCAATTCGGCAGTCGGCGAATATGCCGGCGGCATCTTCTGGATCGTGTCGATCGCGCTGGTCGCGTCGTGGTTCGTCGCGGTGATCTTCACGCCCTATATCGGCGTCAAGCTGTTGCCCAACATCACCGTCAGCCACAACCACGATCCGCATGCGGTGTACGAAACCCGTTTCTACCGAATCCTGCGCAGCATGATCCAGTGGTGCGTCGACCACCGGGTCAAGGTGGTGCTGGCGACGGTGGCCGTGTTCGCGCTCTCCATCGTCGGCTTCGGTCATGTGCAGCAGCAGTTCTTCCCGCTGTCGGAGCGGCCGGAACTGTTTCTGCAACTGCGGTTGCCCGAGGGCACCGCGTTCAACGTCACCGAAAAATCGGTGAAGACGGCTGAAGCCCTGCTGAAGGACGACAAGGACATAGCGACCTACACCTCCTATGTCGGTCAGGGCTCGCCGCGTTTCTGGCTCGGGCTCAATCCGCAGCTGCCGAACGAGGCCTTCGCCGAAATCGTCATCGTCTCCAAAGATGTCGACGCGCGCGAGCGGATCAAGGCCCGGCTGGAAAAGGCGGTGGGTGAGGGCGTGCTGTCGGAGGCGCGGGTGCGCGTCGATCGTTTCAACTTCGGTCCTCCGGTCGGCTTTCCGGTCCAGTTCCGTGTTATCGGCCCTGATCCCAACACCGTGCGCGACATCGCCTACCGGGTGCGCGACGTCGTCAGGCAGAATCCCAACGTGAAGGACCCGCAGCTCGACTGGAACGAGCAGTCGCCCTATCTCAAGCTGGTGGTTGACCAGGACCGCGCGCGTGCGCTCGGCCTGACTCCGCAGGACGTGTCGCAGGCGCTGGCCATGCTGATTTCGGGCGCGCAGGTGACGACGATCCGCGACGGCATCGAGAAGGTCGGCGTGGTGGCCCGCGCGGTGCCGTCCGAACGGCTCGATCTCGGCCATGTCGGCGATCTCACGGTGACCTCGCGCAACGGCGTCGCGGTGCCGCTGACGCAGATCGCGAAGATCGAATACGCCCATGAGGAGCCGATCATCTGGCGGCGCAACCGCGACATGGCGATCACCGTGCGCGGCGACGTCGTCGACGGCGTGCAGGCGCCCGACGTGACCAGCCAGATCTCGCCCAAGCTGCAGGAGATCCGTGACAGCCTGCCGCCGGCCTACCGGATCGAGGCGGGCGGCGCGTTCGAGGAGTCTGCCAAGGGCAATGCCTCGATCTTCGTGCTGTTTCCGCTGATGGTCCTGATCATGCTGACCCTGCTGATGATCCAGCTGCAAAGCTTCTCGCGGCTGATTCTGGTGTTCCTGACCGCACCGCTCGGCATCATCGGCGCCTCGCTCGGCCTGAACGTCGCCAACCAGCCGTTCGGTTTCGTGGCGCTGCTCGGGCTGATCGCGCTGGCCGGCATGATCATGCGCAACGCGGTGATCCTGGTCGACCAGATCGAAACCGATGTCCTGGCCGGCCTGACCCGCAAGGAAGCCATCGTCGAGGCCACCGTCCGGCGTGCCCGTCCGGTGGTGCTGACGGCGCTGGCCGCGATCCTCGCCATGATCCCGCTATCGCGCTCGGCATTCTGGGGCCCGATGGCGATCACCATCATGGGCGGCCTGTTCGTGGCGACCTTCCTGACCCTGCTGTATCTGCCGGGTCTCTACGCGCTCTGGTTCCGCAAGAGCCTGGAGGAACGCGGGACGCCTGAGAAAGTTGACGTTGCGCCGCAGCATCAAAACGAATTGCAGCCCGCAATTCCGCTTGCCCAGGCGGCGGAATAATTGAACATTGAGTGGAATTGAGTCCTGACATGGCGCTGGTTTCCGACCATATCGAACCCGACACGCGAGAACGGATTCTCGTGGTGGCGGAGCGTTTGTTTCGCGAGATCGGCTATCAAAAGACCACCGTGGCCGACATCGCCAAGGTGATGCGGATGAGCCCGGCCAACGTCTATCGTTTTTTCGATTCGAAAAAGTCGATCCATCAGGCCGTGGCGCGCCTGCTGATGGGTGAGGTAGAGGAAGCCGCGCAGGCGATCGCGGAGCGGCCGGGTCCGGCGATCGGCCGCCTGCGCGAACTGCTGACGACCATTCACCACATGAACAGCGAGCGTTACGTCGGCGATTCCAAGCTGCACGAGATGGTCGCGATCGCGATGGAGGAGAACTGGGACGTCTGCAACGCGCATATCCAGCTGATCGGCGAGATTATCGGCGCCGTCATCGGCCAGGGGGCGGCTTCGGGTGAGTTTGAGGTCGCCGACGTGCCCGTGGCCGCGGTCTGCACCTGCATGGCGATGATGCGGTTCTTCCATCCGCAGATGATCGCCCAATGCATCGACAAGCCGAGCCCAACGCTCGACCAGATGATCGATTTTGTTCTTTCCGGTCTCGTGCCGCGCGGTCGATAGCCGGCCGTCATTCCGCGGCGATGCGCAGTCTTGTCGGGTGGGCAAAGGCGCGCTTGCGCCGTGCCCACCATTCTTGCTTTAAAGAATTGGTGGGCACGCTTGCGCTTTGCCCATCCTACGGTCTGTACAAAGGAAAAAAATAACGTGGACGCCAAAACCCCGAAAGACCTGCATTTCTACGAGCCGGCCAACGGTCACGGCCTCAAGCACGACCCCTTCAACGCCATTATCGCTCCCCGCCCGATCGGCTGGATCTCGTCGCGGGACACCAGGGGTAACGTCAATCTGGCGCCCTACAGCTTCTTCAACGCCTTCAACTATCACCCGCCGATCATCGGCTTCTCCTCGACCTCGTGGAAGGACTCGGTCCAGAACATCCAGGAGACCGGCGAGTTCGTCTGGAATCTCGCCACCATGGACCTGGCGCAGCAGATGAATGCCACTGCCGCGCATGTCGCCCGCGACGTCAGCGAATTCAGCGTCGCAGGCCTGACGGCGGTACCGGGAAAACTCGTCAACGTGCCGCGGGTCGCGGAAAGCCCGGTCGCGTTCGAGTGCAAATTGTCTCAAATCATCCAGTTGCAGGGCGCCGACGGCAACAAGGCGCAAGCCTGGCTCACGCTCGGCGAAGTCGTCGCCGTCCACATCGACAAGGCCTTCATCAAGGATGGCGTCTACCAGACCGCGCTGGCCCACCCGATCGTCCGCGCCGGCCGCCAGGGCGACTATTTCGAGATCAAGCCGGAAAACATGTTCGAGATGAAGCGGCCGGACTGATCAGGAAATTGAATGTTGCCCGGTTGCGCGTATGCGGAACCGACGCGCCTCATGGGCGTTATCACGCACCACTGCGCCCAGGATCCATTTCCTGGATCAATTTTGCTTCATTTCCAGTGCGAAGTGTTCACCGAAATCCCCGCTTTCCGCTAGAATGAACCGTCTTTTGGCATGGACGGTGCTGCGATAATCGCGCCGTTACCCCCGACCACGAGGACAACGCCATGAGCTTTCGCCGCGATACCATCACCAAGCCGATCTTCTCCTGGGCGCGCGGCGTGCTGCCGGCGATGTCCGACACCGAGCGCGAGGCGCTGGAGGCCGGCGACGTCTGGTGGGAGGCCGACCTTTTTACCGGCAATCCGGATTGGACAAAACTGCTGGCGGTGGCGCCGGCGACGCTGACGGCGGAGGAGCAGGCGTTTCTGGGCGGCCCGGTCGACGAACTCTGCGCCATGCTCGACGACTGGAAGATCAACTGGGAATGGCGGGATTTGCCGCCCGAGGTCTGGGCCTTCATCAAGCGCGAAAAATTCTTCGGCATGATCATCCCGAAGGAGTATGGCGGGCTCGGCTTCTCGCCCTATGCGCATTCCGAAGTGGTGCGCAAATTGTCGAGCCGCTCGGTGACGGCAGCCGTCACCGTGATGGTGCCCAACTCATTGGGCCCCGGCGAACTGCTGATGCGCTTCGGCACCGGGGATCAGCAGCAGAAATGGCTGCCGCGCCTCGCCGATGGCCGCGAGATTCCCTGTTTTGGGCTGACCAGCCCGGAAGCCGGCTCCGATGCCGCCTCGATGATCGACAGCGGCATCATCTGCAAGGGTACCTTTGAGGGCAAGGAAGTGCTCGGCCTGCGGCTGAACTGGCACAAGCGCTACATCACGCTCGGCCCGGTGGCGACGCTGCTGGGGCTTGCGTTCAAGGCCTACGATCCGGATCATCTGGTCGGCTCGCAGGAAGAGCTCGGCATATCCGTGGCGCTGATCCCGACCGATCTGCCCGGCGTCGAGATTGGCCGGCGCCATCTGCCGTCGATGCAGGTGTTCCAGAACGGCCCCAACAAGGGGCATGATGTCTTTATCCCGATGGACTACGTCATCGGCGGTGAGGCACGCCTCGGCCAGGGCTGGAAGATGCTGATGACGGCGCTCGCCGCCGGGCGCGGCATCTCGCTGCCATCGCTGTCGGCCGCGGGTGCGGCCTACGCCGCGCGCACCACCGGTGCCTATGCCCGCATCCGTGAGCAGTTCAACGTGCCGATCGGCAAATTCGAGGGCATCGAGGAGCCGCTGGCGCGCATCGCCGGCACCGCCTATCTGCTCGACGCCGCGCGGCGGCTGACCTGTGCCGCGCTCAACCAGGGGCACCATCCCGCCGTCATCTCCGGCATCATGAAGCTGCATGCCACGGAAAGAATGCGGATCGCGATCGACGACGCCATGGACATTCATGGCGGCAAGGCCGTGATCGACGGCCCGCAAAATTATATGGGCAACCTCTATCGCTCGGTGCCGGTCGGCATCACCGTGGAGGGCGCCAACATCCTGACCCGCAACCTGATCGTGTTCGGGCAGGGCGCGATCCGCGCGCATCCCTACCTCCTGGAAGAGATGAACGCGCTCGGCGACGCCGACCGCGCCAGGGGACTCGACGCCTTCGACAAGGCATTCTGGCAGCATATCGGCCACAGCGTCACCACGCTGTTCCGGGCCTGGGGCCGCAACTGGACGGGCGGCCTGTTTGCACCGGCACCCGATGCCGGCGACGCCACCGGGTTCTATCGCCAGCTGTCGCGCTATTCCTCGGCTTTTGCACTGTGCGCCGACATGGCGCTGCTGACGCTCGGCGGGGCGCTGAAGCGCAAGGAGATGCTGTCGGCGCGGTTCGGCGATATTTTATCCGAACTGTATCTGCTCTCCGCCGCGCTGAAACGCTGGCAGGACGAGGGCCGTCAGCAAGCTGACTTTGCTGCGCTGGAATGGTGCACGGCCAGCGGCTTCAAGACCATCGAGAACCGCTTCGCGGAAATTCTCGCCAATCTGCCCAACCGCTTCGTCGCCGTCATTCTAAAGTTCGTGATCCAGCCGTTCGGCGCCCGCGTGCTCGGGCCGTCCGACCGCGTGGTGCACCAATGCGCCCAGCTGGTGCTGGAGCCGTCCGCGGCGCGCGACCGGCTGACGTCAGATCTGTCGCATGTCGATGACGACGGCGGCGTGGCGCGGCTGGAAAAAGCATTCCTGCTGGTGACCGGCGCCGAGGAAATCGCCAGGAGAATGCGCGCCGCCCATATCAAGGACTCGAAGGAAGCGGTGAAGAAAGGCGTCATCACCCAGACCGAGGGTGACCAGATCGCGGCGGCGCACGAGGCTGCGGCGAAGGTGATCGAGGTCGACGACTTCGCGCCTGAGGCGTTGTCGCCGATTTACAAAAAGCCCGCCGATGTGCATCAGTTCTTCCAGGAATTGGGTGAACAACGGGCAGCAAGCTGATGGCGCGACCGGTCTATATTATCGACGGCAGCCGGACGCCGTTTCTGAAGGCGCGCTCCGGGCCAGGGCCCTTTACCCCGGTCGATCTCGCCGTGCAGTGCGGCCGGCCGCTGCTGGCCCGGCAACCCTTCGCCCCCAATGCGTTCCACCAGGTGATCCTCGGTTGCGTCAACGTCATTGCCGACGAGATGAACCCGGCCCGCGTCGCCGCCCTGCGGCTCGGCATGGGCGAGGCCATGGTGGCGTTCACGGTGCAGATCAATTGCGGCTCCGGCATGCAGTCGATCGACACGGCGTATCGCACTATCCGCGAGGGCAGTTCGGACCTGATCCTGGCCGGCGGTGCTGAAGCCCTCAGTCATGCGCCGCTGGTCTGGCCGCAGCAGGGCGTGCGCTGGTTCGCTGGCCTTGCCGGCGCCAAGGGCATTGTCGCCAAGCTCGCGGCGCTGGCCAAAACCCGCCCGTCTTATTTCAAGCCGATCATCGGCCTGGAGCGCGGGCTGACCGATCCGATCACCGACCTCAACATGGGACAGACCGCCGAAAAGGTCGGTTATCTCTTCGGCATTACGCGAACGCAATCCGACGCCTACGCCTCCGAGAGCCACAAGCGGCTCGTCAACGCGCAGGCGCAGGGCTGGCTCAAGGGCGAGGTCGAAACCGCCTTCGCGCGCGACGGCAAGTTTTACGACCATGACGACGGCGTGCGGCCGGATTCGACGCCTGAAAAGCTGGCGAGGCTGAAGCCGGTATTCGAGCGGCCGTGGGGACAGGTCACCCCGGGCAATTCCTCGCAGATCACCGACGGCGCGTCGTGGGTCATCCTGGCCTCGGAACAGGCGGTCAAGAAACATGGCCTGACGCCGAAGGCCGTGATCGTCGACAGCCAATGGTCGGCGCTCGATCCCTCCATCATGGGTCTCGGGCCGGTGCTGTCGTCGAACGAACTCTTGAAGCGCAACAAATTGTCGCTCGGGGATATCGAGACCTGGGAATTGAACGAGGCGTTCGCGACGCAGGTGCTGGGCTGTCTCGCGGCCTGGAACGATGAAAAATTCTGCCGCGAAATTCTGGGCCTTGACGGCGCCGCTGGCCCGATCGACCACGCCAGGCTGAATGTCGATGGCGGGGCCATCAGCCTCGGTCATCCCGTCGGCTGCAGCGGCAACCGCATCGTGCTGCATCTCGTCAACGCGATGAAGCGGCTGGGAACCAAACGCGGCATCGCCACCGAATGCATCGGCGGCGGGCTTGGCGGCGCCATGTTGATCGAGACGGTGTGATCATGGACTCAAAGATCATGGACCTTCTCGGCGACCGCGTGCTCGAACTCGGCCCCAGGCCGGAGCCCGACGGTCCCTACCGCCATTTCAAGCTGACCCGCGATACCGACGGCATTGCCTGGCTATTGTTCGACCGCGAGGGCGCCAGCGCCAATACGCTGTCGGCTGACCTGATCGAGGAGCTGGAGACGGTGCTGGCGTCGCTGGAAAGTCAACGTCCCGCCGGGCTCGTCATCCGCTCGGCAAAACCATCCGGTTTCATTGCTGGCGCCGACGTCAACGAATTCCGCGGCGCCACCGATCCGTGGCCGGTCGAGATCGCGATCGGCCGCGCCCATACGGTGATCGACCGCCTTGAAGGCCTGAAGATTCCGACCGTCGCGGTGATCCACGGTTTCTGCCTCGGTGGCGGCCTTGAGGTCGCACTGGCCTGCCAGTCCCGCATCGCCATCGAGGGCGCGCGCTTTGGCTTTCCGGAAGTGATGCTCGGCCTGCATCCGGGCCTCGGCGGCACCGTTCGTTTCACCAGGCTGGTCAATCCGATGCAGGCAATGACCCTGATGCTGACCGGCAAGACGATCGACGCCCGCAAGGCCAGGTCGCTCGGGCTGGTCGATGCTGTGGCGGAGGAGCGGCATGTTCGCAATGCCGTGAAGGATGCGGTGTTCGGCCGCTTGAAACGCGCCAGGCCCGGACCATTGAATTCGATCCTGAACCTCGGGCCGGTGAGAGGCTTGCTCGCCAAACGCATGCGCGCCGAGGCAGGGAAAGCTGCACCCCGTGAACATTATCCCGCGCCCTATGCGCTGATCGATCTCTGGGAGCAGCATGGCGACGACAAACTCGCGATGTTGCGGGCTGAAAAGACCTCGTTCGCCCGACTGATGGTGACGCCGACGGCGCAGAACCTGATCCGGGTGTTCTTCCTGCGCGAGCAGATGAAGAAACTCGCCGGCGGCGGCAACAAGATCGAGCACGTCCATGTCATCGGCGCCGGCGCAATGGGCGGCGACATCGCGGCCTGGTGCGCCAGCCAGGGTTTTCGGGTCACGCTGGCCGACATGAAGCCGGAGCCGATCGCCGGCGCGATCAAGCGCGCATCCGATCTGTTCGGCAAGATCCTGCGCAAGCGGACCGACGTTCGCGACGCGCTGGACAGGCTGATGCCGGATATGGACGGCGAGGGCGTCCGCAACGCCGATCTGATCATCGAGGCGGTGCCGGAAAAGCTTGAGCTGAAGCAGAAGATCTATGCCGCGCTGGAGCCCCGGATGAAGCCGGGCGCGATCCTCGCCACCAACACCTCGAGCATTCCGCTGCAGGATCTGCGTACCACCCTGACAAAACCCGAGCGACTGCTCGGCCTGCACTTCTTCAATCCGGTGTCGCGGCTGCAACTGGTCGAAGTCGTCAGCCATGACGGCAGCGATCCCGCAATGCTGAAAGCGGCGCTGGCGTTTGTCGGCGCCATCGACCGGCTGCCGCTGCCGGTCAAGAGTTCGCCGGGCTTCCTCGTCAACCGCGCGCTGACGCCTTACATGCTGGAAGCGATGGTGATGCTGGACCAGAAGATCGACAAGTCGGTGATCGATGCCGCGGCGGTGAAATTCGGTATGCCGATGGGGCCGATCGAACTGGCCGATCAGGTCGGGCTCGATATCTGTCTCGATGTCGGCGACATGCTGCGCTCGAAATTCGGCGACCAGCTTCCGCCGACGCCGGCCTGGCTGCGCGAGAAAGTCGCAAAAGGCGAACTCGGCCGCAAGACCGGCAAGGGATTTTACCTCTGGAAGGACGGCAAGGCCGACAAGAGCGCGGTGTCGCCCTCGATGCCGGAGCCGACGGAGGAAATGATCGACCGGCTGCTGCTGCCGATGTCGAATGTCTGTGTCGCCGCGTTGCGCGAAGGCATCGTCGACAATGCCGACACCGTCGACGGCGCCATGATCTTCGGCACCGGCTATGCGCCGTTCCGTGGCGGCCCGCTGAATTACGCGCGCACCCGTGGACCCGAGAACGTGGTCGCGGCCCTGCATGCACTGGCGGATAAATTCGGCGATCGCTTCGCGCCGGATGCCGGCTGGGAAAATTTCAAGTGACCGACACCAAGGCCGGTCATGCGCCGCTGAACAGCGATACCGAGCCGCGCGGCGATCTCTGCATCCGCACGCTGGCAATGCCAGCTGATACCAATGCCAATGGTGACATTTTCGGCGGCTGGTTGCTCAGCCAGATGGATGTCGGCGGCGGCGTGTTCGCGTCCAAGCTCGCAAAATCACGCACCGTCACGGTGGCGATCGAGGCGATGAATTTTCGCAAGGCGGTTTACGTCGGCGATCTCGTGTCCGTGCACGCCAATCTGGTCCGCGTCGGCCGCACCTCGATCACTGTCCACCTCGAAGCCTGGGTGCTGCGTCGCAAGGAGATGCAGTCCATTCTGGTGACCGACGGCAATTTTACCTATGTCTCGATCGACGATCACGGCCAGCCGCAGGTCATCGCGCGGGATGAACCGCCGATTTCGGCGTAGGGTCAGGACCTATTTCTTGCGCGCGATGATGTAGGGACGGGTGTCGCTGCCCTTGGTTGCGTGGCTTTCAGTGGCGCGAATGTCAAAGCCTGCGGCACACACAAGCTGGCTCAACTCCGACGCCCGGAAGACGCTGACATAGGGTGCCTTTCCGATCGCGCGCATCGCCGGCAACAAGGCCAGCCGGATGAGTGGATTCATATCTCCGAGGCAGGGTGTCTTGGAGATGAACAAGCCATCCGCTTCAAGCAAGGCATGGATGCGGCGCAGCGTGCCGGGTACATCGCGGACCAGATGGAGGTAGTTGAACGTCAGAACTGCATCAAACTGCCCATCCTCAGGCCCAAGCGCTTCTGCGGTCGCGGTGCGGAAGGCAAGTGACCGGACAGGATCGGCGCGACGTTTTTCCTCGGCAATCGCGATCATTTCGGCGGAAATATCCGTCGCACAATAGCTCCGCACATCGCCTGCAAGCCGCAGCGCCGTTGTCCCTGTTCCGCAGCCCAATTCCAGCACCCGGTCGTCTGGCCCCAGCAGCGCGCGGGTCCGGTCCAGCGTGCGCTCATACCCGGCCTGGTCCGCAATCGCAGCCGCCGCATACTTCCGTGAAGTCCGATCCCAGAAAAGGGTGTCGTTCGCCGTGCTCATGGTGGAGGGCTCCTTTGCAATGCGAAATAGCATATGCGCAGAAGAGGTAAATTGTCGAAATTCGTAGTCATGATATACGAAAATGCATGAAGACGATGGACTGGAACCATATTCGTGCATTCAACGCGACCGCCGCCGCCGGATCCCTCTCGGCTGCCGCACGCCAGCTTGGTCTGACGCAACCCACACTGTCGCGGCAGGTTCTGGCGCTCGAGGCCGATCTGGGGGTGACCTTATTTGAACGGTTGGGCCGCAAGCTGGTGCTGACGCAGACCGGGGTGGACCTGCTCGATCATATCCGCATCATGGGTGACGCGGCGGATTCCGTCGCTCT
The DNA here is from genome assembly GCA_038212905.1 of Hyphomicrobiales bacterium. Taxonomy (GTDB): domain Bacteria; phylum Pseudomonadota; class Alphaproteobacteria; order Rhizobiales; family Xanthobacteraceae; genus Bradyrhizobium. The sequence continues at coordinate 56,183 of JBBQUA010000001.1, read as the reverse complement.
GGCGGCCAGCGGTCGGGTACAGGAGATTAGCGGGCGGGTCTGCATCTCTGCCACCGATGCTTTTTCCGCCTACGTTCTTCCCGAGATCGTCGAGCGCATCAGATCAGAAGCGCCGCAGATCACGATCGTGATCGTCGCCGCAAATGAGCTCAGCAACCTGCATCGGAGGGAAGCGGACATCGCCATCCGCCATGTGGGCCCCGACCGCTCCGGCCTGGTCGGCCAGCATATCCGCGATACCGAAGCGTGCTTCTATGCGTCAGAAGAATGGGTTGCCCGGAACGGACTGCCGAAAGGTCCGTCCGATTTGGCCAAAGCGGATCTATTCGGCTTCGATGATACGGCGCGCTTTTCCGGCTACCTGCGCGAGGTCGGCATCCCCATGGAAGCCGCTGATTTCCGGATCGTCTCGGATTCCGCGGTCGTGGTCTGGGAAATGGTCAAGCGCGGGACGGGCGTAGCGGTGATGCTGCGCGAAGTCGCCGAGCGAACGCCGGGAGTGATGAATCTCTTGCCGGACATGCCGCCGATTCCTGTGCCGATCTGGCTTGTCACCCACGAGGAATTGCAGTCCAGTCCCCGCATCCGCGTGGTCCACAGGATTCTGGCCGAGGAACTGGCCCGGATGTAGGGCAAGCGGTGGATTCGGGAATTCAGCCAATCGTCCCGATGAACTGCTGAAATTCCGGCGTCCGGGCGCATGCACTTTGCCGTGGTGCATGAAGACCAGCTTTGTGCCGACGTCGCGGGGGAAGCGCATTTCGTGCGTGACCAGGATCAGCGTCATGCCCTCGCGGCAGTTGCTCGACCACGTAGCGCCTCGTTGACCAGTTCCGGGTCGAGCGCCGAAGTGATTTCGTCGCATAGCAGTACCTTCGGCCGCATCTCCAGTGAGCGGGCAATGCGACGCGCTGCTACTGGCCGCCCGGGGAGCTCGCTCGCATAGGCATCCATCTTCTCGGACAGGCCGACTTTCGCCAGCACCTCTGCGGCGATGGCGCGTGCTTCCCTGGCTGACGTCTTGTTGACGACGGTGGGCGCCAGCAAGACGTTCTCGGCGGCGGTCAGATGCGGAAAAGCTCCATGCGGCTGGAATGCGACCCCACGTCGCAATCAGAATCCTGCCCGATGCCGATGGTGAGGGCAATGCTCCGCGTCGCCTCGATTTTTGTCAGCGCTTGCTATGAAATTAGCGTGGGACGCGTCGGCCCCGGATAGGGACCTGCCAAGCCTCACAACGCCTGTATCTCGCCCCTGGCCCAGAATTCGCGCAGCTTGAATTTCTGAATCTTTCCCGATCCGGTCAGCGGAAACGCCTCGACCAAGAACCAGTGTCGCGGCGTCTTGTGATGGGCGAGCGAGGCGCGCATGTAGGCCGACAGTTCCTCCTTGTCGATGGTCGCGCCGGGCGCCGGGCGGACGAAGGCAGCGACCTCTTCACCCCATTTTTCGTGCGGCAGTCCGACCACCGCGACCTCACTGACCTTGGCGTGGCGAAACAACAGCTCTTCGAGTTCGCGCGGATAGATATTCTCGCCGCCGCGGATGATCATGTCCTTCAGGCGGCCCTCGACGGTGCAATAGCCGCGCGCGTCCATCGCGCAGAGATCGCCGGTATGCAGCCAGCCTTCGGCATCGATCGCGGCCGCGGTTGGGTCTGGCATTTCAAAATAGCCGAGCATGATGTGATAGCCGCGCGTGCAGAACTCGCCGATCTCGCCGATCGGTACCGTCTTGCCGGTGTCGGGATTGACGATTTTGGTTTCCATATTGGGCAGCGGCAGGCCGATGGTGCCGGCCTTGTCCTCGATCGTATCCGTCGTCAAGGTCTGGGCCGCCACCGGTGAGCATTCGGTCTGCCCGAACACGATGGTGAAGGGCGCTCCCAGTTTTTGCTCCAACAAGGTGACGAGCGCTGCCGGCACGGTCGAGCCGCCCGAACAGATCGCCTTGACCGACGACAGATCCGTCGATGCGAAGGCGGGATGTTCGAGCATCGCCACCAGCATGGTCGGCACGCCGAGCATCGCATTGCCGCGGTAGGCGGCGAACAGTTCGAGCACGAGGCCCGGTTCGAACGCCTCCAGCAGCACCTGGGTCGCGGCCTTGGATACCGCGCCGAGCACGCAGCAGACGCAGCCGCCGGTGTGGACCAGCGGCATGGTGGTGATGAAGACGTCGCCGGAGTCGATCCCCATGCGGTCGGCGGTGTCGGCGCCGTTGTTGGCGAGACCACGATGATGCAGCAGCGCGCCTTTCGGAAAGCCGGTGGTGCCCGAGGTATACTGGATCATCACGGGATCGGTGGGCTGGACGTCGGGAAGCGGGATTGTCTTGTCGTCGCCGGCGGCGATGAAGGCCGCCCAGTCGTCGAAGCAGATGATCTCGCGTAGCTCCTCGCAGCGCGGCGCGACCTCGCGCACGGTCTCCAGCATCGGATTGCCGCGGAAGGCATTGACCACGAACACGCCGGCCGAGCGGGATTGCTTCAGCACATATTCGACCTCGTTGGCCCTGAAGCCAGGATTAACGGTGACCAGCACCATGCCGGCGAGCCCGGCGCCGAATTCCAGCATGACCCATTCGGGCAGGTTCTGCGCCCAGACCGCGATCCGCTCGCCCGGCTTGAAGCGGCTGAGCAAAGCGCGCGCGGTGCGTTGCGCCTCGCTATAAAGTTCGGCATAGGTCCATTGGCGGCGCAGCGCCGGATCGGGGAGGCCTGCTATCAGCGCGATCCGGTCCGGCGCCGAGATCGCGGCCTGTTCGAGCAACCGGCCGAGCGTGATATCGCGCACAAGGGGAGTTGTCGGTCCCGCCACGTAGGATTCTGTCAAAGCCGATTCTATCAAGGTCATGGGTTGCCTCCCTGTGCCGGCTTTCGCCGGCGATTGACCCAATTATGGCATTCTGTGCTGGCTGTTGTAGCCGTGTGTCGAGAGATTCTTCACGCTTTATCTTTTCGGCAGCGATTGACGCCCTGTTTGGTCCGTTGATAGTGCGAACGCAGAATCGCGCGAACGCAACGCGCGAAGCCGGGAGTGAAAATGCAGGACATGCAAGTGACGGCCACCGGCTACGATTTCGGGGCGGCCCATGCCGCCATGCGCCGCCTGGTCGATGGCAACATCCTTCCCGGCGTGTCGTCCGCGGTGCTGGTCGGCCGGGATCTGGTGGATGTGCATTGCGTCGGGTGGGCCGACAAGGAAGCGCAGGTCCCGTTGCGATCAGATCATTTGTTCCGGGTGTTCTCCAACACCAAGCTGATTGCCTCCTGCGCCGCGCTGCTGCTGTTCGAGGAAGGCCGCTTCCAGCTCGACGACCCGATCGAGAAGTTCATTCCGCAACTTGGCGACCGCCGGGTTTTGCGTTCGGGCGCGACTTCCATTGAAGATACCGAGCCGGCGAAGGGATCGATCACCATTCGCCAGTTGCTGAGCCACAGTTCGGGGCTGAGCTACGGCCTGTTCGATCCGGGATCGGTGATGTTCAACGCGTACCAGCAACGCAAAGTGCTCAATCCCGCGACGACGCTGGTCGACATGATCGATCAGTTGGCGGAGCTGCCGCTGCTCTATCACCCCGGCACGTCATGGGAATATTCGGTCGCGACCGATGTTGTGGGCCGGTTGGTCGAGGTCGTGAGCGGAGAGGCGTTCGACACATTTATTCACCGGCGAATTCTCGCGCCGCTCGGCATGGTGGACACCGCCTTCGCGGTACCGGAAAAAGACCGCAGCCGTTTCGCCGCCTATTACGCCGGGGCCGACCTGATGGATCCGATGAAGCCGGGCCTGACCCGCACCGATAACTCGCCGTGGCCCGGGGCCTATTTGCGCGCGGTGCCGCGGCTGAGCGGCGGTGGCGGCATGGTGTCGAGCCTGCCGGACATGGTGGCGCTGGTGCTAAGCCTGCTGCCGGGCGGACCGACTTTGCTCAAGCCGGAAACCATTGCGCTGATGATGACCAACCAACTGCCTGACGGGGTCTGGATGCGCTTCCCGATCACGGGAGAGCTGGACGGCAAAGGCTACGGGCTGGCGGGTGCGTTGACCCTGCAGCCATCGCCGTTCGATCACGCGGATGCGACCGGCGAATTCTGGTGGGGCGGCATGGCCGGCACGCAATGGTGGATTTCGCCAAAAACCGGCGTCGCCGGCCTGTTGATGACGCAGCGTCACATGGGCTTTTTCCACCCCTTCGCCATCGAGTTCAAGCGGCTGGCCTATGAGGCGGTCAGGCGCAGGGGCTGATCGGACGCCGGGGCAACTTCACCTCGCTCCGCTTGCGGAGAGAGGCGAGGCCAGCCAATCTCTTCAAGGCCTATGGGCAGGGACGTTCATAGCCGTCGCGGCCGATAAAAGTGCCGGTGCGCGGATTATAGGAGCGGTAGCGCGTGCAGGCCGGCGCCTCGTCGTAATATTGCTGCCGGGGGGCGTATTGCGCCGTCTGGCAATAGCGCGGGGAAACGCCGACCCAGGAGCCGTCGCCCTGCTGGACGTAGCAACCGTTCTGGTAATAGCGGTAGCCGCCGGGCCGCGGCTCGCCCTGGGCGCCGATCGCGGCCCCTGTGGCGGCGCCGAACACCGCGCCTGCCGCGGCACCGCTGTTGCCGCCGAGCGCGCCGCCGACAATGGCGCCGGCCACGCCGCCAAACAGCGCGCCGCCGAGCGTGCTTTCCTGCGCCGCTGATTGTTGGGCGGGCGCGCAAACCGCCAGCGCGAGCAGCGCCACCGCTGCGAATTTGGTGATCATGTGCATTCTCCAGCCATTTCTCTCGATGAATCCCTCGCCGCAAGCATTACGGCCAACTTTGACAAAGGTCAAAGCTCCCGCATTCAAGCCGTCATGCCCGGCCATGCGCCGGGCAACGAGGTCTTCAGGTTCTGGATCAAAACAGCGGAGCGATCAGAGCTTGGTCGCCGAGCGGGACAGCAGCTTCCAGCCGCTGCCCTGCTTCTGCCAGTTCATCAGGATGGCGAGGTTTTGCGGCGTCTTCTTGCCGTCGGTAAATTCCTGTTCGCCGACAAAGTTGAACCGCACGATGGCGGCCGGGCCGACGATGCGGACCGTGGGATTCTTGTATTCAAGCGACGTCCATTTGTATTTTGCGTTGGTGACGCCGGCCAGGAGAGACTCCTTGCTGTCGACCGCGCCGCTGGAGTGGCTGTAGCTGAGTTCTTCCGCGCAGAGTGGCGCGATCCCCTCGGCTTTGCCGGCCGCCTGCGCCACGCGGAAAGCCTCGACGCCTTTGGCGACGGCATCTTCGTCCGCGCCGGCGAAGGCCGGGATCACGCCGAGCAATCCAACGGCAAGGGCGGGCAGCATCAGCGTGCGACGATCGATATTCATCGTTTCCTCCGTGTTTTTTGGTTAGGGGCACTCTTGCAGCCGCGCGCTGGCTTGTCGAGCATCCTCGCATGATGCTGCATTTGCGAAGGTTGCACCCGTCATTGCAATGACGGCTGATAGGCCTCGGAGCGCGTTTACCGTAATGCGATGCCCGGCGGACAGTCCTCCGTCGTAACCATCTCCCGCGTTGACCCGTTGGCAGAACGGCCGCACCATAGGGCCTAGTCGCCCCGAGGTGCCCTGTGACCGGCCTGACCCATCGCCAATCCGAAATTCTCAATATCGCCCGCGCCTTCGGCCGGGTGATGGTGGACGATCTCGCCCGCCGTTTCGAGGTGTCGGCGCAGACCATCCGCAAGGATCTCAACGATCTCTGCGACCACCGCTCGCTGACCCGGATTCATGGCGGCGCCATCATTGCCTCCGGCGTCGAGAACCTCGCTTATGAGGCCCGCCGCTTCGTCGCCGCCGAGGAGAAAAAAGCGATCGGGGCCGCCGCCGCGGCGCAGATTCCGAACGGCTGCTCGCTGTTCATCAACATCGGCACCACCACGGAGGAGGTCGCCAGCGCGCTGACCTCGCACCAGGACCTCCTGGTCATCACCAACAACCTCAATGTCGCGATGCTGCTGTACCGGCATCCGCGCATCGAGGTCATCGTGGCCGGCGGCGCGGTGCGCCGCGCCGATGGTGCGGTGATCGGCTCGACCGCGATCAGCCTGATCGGCCAGTTCAAGGTCGACTACGCCATCATCGGCGCCTCGGCGATCGACGAGGAGGGCGCGCTGCTGGATTTCGACTATCGCGAAGTGCAGGCGGCGCAAGCCATCATCGCCAACGCCCGCAGCGTGATGCTGGTCGCCGATTCGACAAAACTACGCCGCAGCGCGCCGGTCCGCATCGCCCATCTCAGCCAGATCCAGACATTTGTGACCGACGCGGCCTTGCCGGCCGGAATCGCCAGCATCTGCCAACACCGGGGCATCGAGGTGATCGAGGCGATGCCGAATCCGGTGGCCGATATCGACGAGCCCGGCGCCGAGCCGGCATCGACCGTCACGCGGCTGCGATAACCCAATCCGCGTCATGCCCGCGAAGGCGGAACATCCAGAAATTGCCGAAGTTGCGATGAGGCCGAGGGGGCCGCGGCGTACTGGATCGTCCGCCGGAGCCTGTCATTGGGCGGCGCGTTGCGCCGACCCGTTGGCGGACGATGACAGCAAGTGATTCCCCTTTTCACTTGCTTTCACATTTAGTTGTGATTTATTCGAAACCGAAAGCGAAATCGCCAAAGTGAATGGGCGAGCGCCGGGGAAGCGCCTTTTGGAAAAGATTTTCGACCTCGCGATCATCGGCGGCGGCATCAATGGCTGCGGCATCGCGCGCGATGCGGTGGGTCGCGGCAATTCCGTTTTCCTGTGCGAAATGAATGACTTGGCCAGCGGGACGTCGTCCTGGTCGACCAAGCTGGTGCATGGCGGCCTGCGCTACCTCGAATATTACGAGTTTCGCCTGGTGCGCGAGGCGCTGATCGAGCGCGAAATCCTCTGGCAGATCGCGCCCCACATCATCCGGCCCCTGCGTTTCGTTTTGCCGCACCATTCCGGGTTGCGCCCGGCCTGGCTGTTAAGGCTAGGGTTGTTTCTCTACGACCACATCGGCGGCCGGCATTTGCTGCCGCCGACCCGCTCGGTCGATCTGACCCGGGATGAGGTGGGAAAGCCGCTGGTGCCCAATCGCTACACCAAGGCATTCGAATATTCCGACTGCTTCGTCGACGACGCGCGGCTCGTGGTGCTCACCGCGCGCGATGCGGCCGACCGCGGCGCCGAGATTCGTACCCGCACCCGCGCGGTCGAAATCCGGCAAGTGGATGGCGTCTGGCAGGTTACGGTCGAGGACACATCGAGCGGCATCCGCAGCACGATCAAAGCCCGCGCGCTGGTCAATGCCGGCGGTCCCTGGGTCGAGGATGTCCTTCGCTCCGGCGCCGGCGTCAACGCGCGCGCCAAGGTGCGGCTGGTGCAGGGCTCCCACATCGTGGTGCGAAAACTCTATGCCCACGACCGCGCCTATATGTTCCAGAACAGCGACGGCCGCATCGTGTTCGTCATTCCCTACCAGGACGACTTTACCCTGATCGGCACCACCGATCGCGATTTCGACGGCGACCCCGCAAAAGTGAAGGCCTCGACCGAGGAGATCAAATATCTCTGCGACTCCGTCAGCGAATATCTGGCGCAGCCGGTCAGGCCGGAGGATGTGGTCTGGACCTATGCCGGCGTGCGTCCGCTCTATGACGACGGCGCCAGCGAAGCCAAGGCCGCCACCCGCGATTACGTGTTCGAACTCGACACCCCCGGCGGCGCGCCGATGCTGTCGATCTATGGCGGCAAGATCACCACCTATCGCCGTCTCGCCGAGGAGGCGCTGGAACGTCTTGCGCCCTATCTGCGCAGCGCCAAAGCCAAAGAGGGCTGGACCGCGAAATCGCCGCTACCCGGCGGTGATATGGATGTCTCGGCGGTCGAGGCACTGACGGCCGAACTGATGCGAAACTATCCGTTCCTGACGGAGGCCCATGCCAACAGGCTGGCGCATGCCTATGGCACCCGTGCCACCAAATGGCTCGGCCAGGCGAAATCGCTGGCCGATCTCGGCCAGTCCTTCGGCGCCGGGTTGACCGAGAGCGAAGTCAGATACCTGATGGCTCATGAATGGGCCCGAAACGCCGAGGATATTGTCTGGCGGCGCTCGAAGCTTGGACTGCGCCTGTCGGCAGCCGAGGTTGCCGCCCTTGAAGACTGGATCGCCGCCAACCACGTTGCGCCGGAGCGTCCCCTGCTGGAAGCGGGAAGGCGGAAATGACAGTTGCGCTCGACAACGTCACGCGATCGGTCGATGGCATCCGGACCATCCGCGATGTCTCGCTGACGCTCGAGCGCGGCACGTTGAGCGTGCTGCTTGGACCGACGCTGTCGGGCAAGACCTCGATCATGCGGCTGCTGGCCGGTTTGGACAAACCGACATCGGGCCGCGTGCTGGTCGACGGCAAGGACGTCACCGGCTTCGACGTGCGCAAGCGCTCGGTGGCGATGGTCTACCAGCAGTTCATCAACTACCCCACTCTGTCGGTCTACGAAAACATTGCCTCGCCGCTGCGGGTGCAGGGCAAACCGCGCGCCGAAATCGAGAGCCGCGTGCAGGAGGCGGCGCGGCTCCTGAAACTCGAGCCGTACCTCAAGCGCACTCCGCTGCAATTGTCCGGCGGCCAGCAGCAGCGTACCGCGATCGCCCGCGCGCTGGTCAAAGGCGCCGATCTGGTGTTGCTCGATGAGCCGCTCGCCAATCTCGACTACAAGCTGCGCGAGGAATTGCGCACCGAACTGCCGCGCATCTTCGAGGAGTCGGGCGCCATCTTCGTCTATGCCACCACCGAGCCTTCCGAAGCGCTGCTGCTCGGCGGCCGCACCATCTGCATGTGGCAAGGCGAGATCCTGCAGACCGGCGATACGTCGAAGGTTTATCGCCATCCCGACACCCTGCGCGTCGCGCAGGTGTTTTCCGATCCGCCGCTCAACATCGTCGGCATCGAAAAGCACAACGGTTCGGTGCAATATGCCGGCGGCGATCGGGTGTGGCCGGCGTCGGGACTTTATGCCCGGCTCGGCGACGGTGACTATCAGGTCGGCTTCCGCGCCCACCAGCTGGAAGTTGTCGACGGCGCCGTCGGCCGCCACGCCTTCCGCGCCACCGTGACGGTTACCGAAATCACCGGCTCGGAAAGTTTCGTGCATCTCAACCGCGACGCCTCCAACTGGGTCGCGGTGCTGGAGGGCGTGCACGAATTCGAACCCGGGCAGGTGCTGGACGCGTTGGTCGATCCGGAAAATGTATTCGTATTCGATGCGGCCGGCCGCCTGGTCGCCGCGCCCGGCGTCGTGTGAGGGACATGCAGCATGGCCCGCATTGACCTCGTCGATCTCGCCCACTCCTACAGCGGAAACGCCGCCGCGCCGGAATCCTTTGCGCTGAAACCCGTGACGATGACCTGGCGGCAAGGCGGCGCCTATGCGTTGCTGGGTCCTTCCGGCTGCGGCAAGACCACGCTGCTCAATCTCATCTCCGGCATCGTCACGCCATCGCGCGGAAAAATCCTGTTCGACGATGTCGACATCACACCGCTGTCGACCCAGAAGCGCAACATCGCCCAGGTGTTCCAGTTTCCGGTGATCTACGACACCATGACGGTCGGGCAAAACCTGGCGTTTCCGCTGAAGAATCGCGGCGTACCCAGGTCCGACATCGAGGCGCGGGTCGCCGAGATCGCGCACCTGCTCGATCTCACGCCCTTTCTCGATCGCAAGGCGACGCGGCTGACGGCGGACGCCAAGCAGAAGATCTCGCTCGGCCGTGGCCTCGTGCGCTCCGATGTCGCCGCGATTCTGTTCGACGAGCCGCTGACGGTGATCGATCCCGAACTGAAATGGCAATTGCGTTCCAAGCTCAAGGCGTTGCATCGCGCGCTCGATCTGACCATGATCTATGTCACCCATGACCAGATCGAGGCGCTGACCTTCGCCGACAATGTGGTGGTGATGCATGACGGCCGCGTGGTGCAGAGCGGCACGCCGGCGGAGTTATTCGACAAGCCGGCACATACCTTCGTCGGCTATTTCATCGGCTCGCCCGGCATGAACATCGTGCCGGCCGAGGTCAGCGGCCGCGAGGCGCGGATCGGCGGCCACACCATCGCGCTGAACGCGAACTACGACGGCCTGCCGCCCGGCGCCAAAATCGAAATCGGCGTTCGCCCCGAATTCGTCGAGGTCGCGCCGCCCGGCTCCGGCCTGCTGTCGGCCAATATCGAACGGATCGACGATCTCGGCCGCATCCGTTTCGCGCGAGTTCGGGTCGGCGAGGCGAAATTCGCCGCGCGGGTGCCGCCGGGATTTTCTATTCCCGGCAACGAGGCCGGACTGCTGTTCGACTCCGCGCATGTTCATGTCTACGCCGACAGCCTTCTGGTGGAGGGGAAGTAATGGACAAGACCCTCAATCAAAAGGCCTGGTTGCTGGTGCTGCCGGTGTTCCTGATCGTGGCGTTCTCCGCGATCCTGCCGCTGATGACGGTCGTCAACTATTCGATCCAGGACACCTTCGGCCAAAATCATTTCTTCTGGAACGGAGTCGGCTGGTTCAAGGAATTGCTGGATCCGTCGACCGATCTGGGCGGTCGGTTCTTCGCGTCGTTGTGGCGCAACCTGCTGTTCTCCGCCATCATTCTCGCGATCGAGGTGCCGCTTGGAATAGTTGTCGCGCTTTCGATGCCGCGGCAGGGCTGGAGCGTTGCCGCCTGCCTCGTGGTGCTGGCATTGCCGCTGCTCATTCCATGGAATGTGGTCGGCACGATCTGGCAGATTTTCGGGCGGCCTGATATCGGCCTGCTCGGTTACGTGCTCAACAATATCGGGATCGACTACAACTACGTTTCCAACGAATTCGACGCCTGGGCCACCGTCATCGTGATGGACGTCTGGCACTGGACCAGCCTGGTTGCGCTGTTGTGCTACGCCGGGCTGAAGTCGATCCCGGATGCCTATTACCAGGCCGCGCAGATCGACGGCGCCTCGCGCTGGGCGGTGTTCACTGCGATTCAGCTGCCGAAGATGAACCGGGTGCTGCTGATCGCGGTGCTGCTGCGGTTCATGGACAGTTTCATGATTTATACCGAACCCTTCGTGGTGACGGGAGGAGGGCCGGGCAACTCAACCACCTTCATTTCAATTGAACTCGTAAAAATCGCGCTCGGGCAATTCGACCTCGGCAAGGCCGCGGCGCTGTCGCTGGTCTACAATCTCATCATCATCATCGTCTGCTGGATATTCTACACCGTCATGACCAACGCCGGCGCCGAGCGCCGCGTCGAGCAGGGAGGCACGTGATGCATTCGATCCCCGGTCGCCGCCTCATTCTTGCGTTGTTCCTGATCTTTCTGATCCTGCCGATCTATTGGCTGATCAATATGAGCTTCAAGACCAACACCGAGATCGTCACCACCATGACACTGTGGCCGAACCACCCGACCACGGCACATTACAGGCGTATCTTCACCGACGAGAGCTGGTATTCCGGTTACATCAATTCGCTGAAATATGTCGTCATCAATACCATCATCTCGGTTTCGGTGGCGTTGCCGGCGGCCTACGCGTTTTCGCGCTATCGCTTCCTCGGCGACAAACACCTGTTCTTCTGGCTGTTGTCGAACCGGATGGCGCCGGCGGCGGTCTACGCGTTGCCGTTCTTCAACCTGTATTCGGCGATCAATCTGTTCGATACGCCGTGGGCGGTCGCATTGGCGCACTGCATTTTCAACGTGCCTTTGGCGGTGTGGATCCTCGAGGGCTTCGTCTCCGGCGTGCCGCGCGAGATCGACGAAACCGCGTTTCTCGATGGCTATTCGTTCCCGCGGTTCTTCATCAAAATTTTGATGCCGTTGATCGCCAGCGGTATCGGCGTCGCAGCGTTCTTCTGCTTCATGTTTTCCTGGGTGGAGCTGTTGCTGGCGCGGACGCTGACGTCGGTCAACGCCAAACCGATTTCAGCGGTCATGACCCGCACGGTTTCGGCGTCCGGCATGGATTGGGGCCTGCTGGCCGCCGCCGGCGTGCTGACCATCATCCCCGGCGCGCTGGTGATCTGGTTCGTCCGCAACTACATCGCGCGCGGTTTTGCATTGGGCAGGGTGTGATGATGGCGCGATCAAAGAACATCGATGGTGTTGACTTTACCTCGCCCCGCGTGCGGGGAGAGGTCGGCGCGCAGCGCCGGGTGAGGGGGGCTCTCCGCGAGTCCGTCTCTGCCGAGAGTCCCCCTCACCCCAGCCCTCTCCCCGCAAGCGGGGCGAGGGGGCTTTGCACCGTCGCTACGTTTGGCGGAAGGAGGTAAGGCCGTGGGAAACATCGCATGGATGGCCTGGACGCTGCCGACCGCGATCTTTTTCGTGATGCTGGCGATGACGCTCGCGGTCATGACCTGGCTCGCCGTGGCGTATCCCGAGGCCGAGCGCGTCGGGATCCTGCACATTCCCACCACCCGCGGCGACCGCCTGTTCATCTCGCTGATCATGGCCGCGGTCATCCACCTGCTGTGGATCGGCTTTGTCGGCACCGACACGATTTTGACCGTTCCGCTCGGAGAAGGAACTGAAATTTCGAGCCTGTGGCTCGCCACCGTGATCTCGCTTGCTTCGGCCGTTGCGATTTTTCGCACCGTCTGAGCAGGCGAACAAGAGCAGATCCGGGATCAACCCGGGCCTGAAGTTTGTTTGTCGCTGCAACCGGAGGACTCAACATGCGGCACTTGGAGAGACGGAAGCACAACTTTCTGACAGTGACCAGCGCTGCGGCGCTGATCGCGGCATCGGTAGCGATGGCGGCGCCGGCGTTGGCCGACGACGCCACCAACCAGCGATGGATCGACAGCGAATTCCAGCCCTCGACCTTGTCGAAGGCCGATCAGCTGAAGGAACTGCAATGGTTCGAAAAGGCGGCCCAGCCCTTCAAGGGGATGGAAGTCAACATCGTGTCGGAAACCATCACCACGCACGAATATGAATCGAGGACGCTTGCAAAAGCGTTCACCGAGATCACCGGGATCAAGGTCAAGCACGACCTGATCCAGGAAGGCGACGTGGTCGAGAAGCTGCAGACCCAGATGCAATCCGGCAAGAACGTCTATGACGGCTGGATCAACGACTCCGACCTGATCGGAACCCACTTCCGCTACGGCCAGACCATCGCGCTGTCGGACTACATGACCGGCGAGGGCAAGGACGTCACCAATCCCGGCCTCGATCTCAACGACTTTATCGGTCGTTCCTTCACCACCGGACCCGACAAGAAGCTCTATCAACTGCCGGACCAGCAGTTCGCCAATCTCTATTGGTTCCGCTACGACTGGTTCTCCAATCCGGAATACAAGGCCAAGTTCAAGGCCAAATACGGCTACGATCTCGGCGTGCCCGTGAACTGGTCGGCCTATGAAGACATCGCTGATTTCTTTACCAACGACATCAAGGAGATCAACGGCGTCAAGGTTTATGGCCACATGGACTACGGCAAGAAGGATCCCTCGCTCGGATGGCGTTTCACCGACGCGTGGTTGTCGATGGCCGGCAATGGCGACAAGGGTATCCCGAACGGTCTGCCGGTCGATGAATGGGGCGTCCGCATGGAAGGCTGCCGTCCGGTCGGCTCATCCGTCGAGCGCGGCGGCGACACCAACGGCCCGGCGGCGGTCTATTCGATCGTCAAATATCTCGACTGGATGAAGAAATATGCCCCGCCGCAGGCGCAAGGCATGACCTTCTCGGAGTCGGGACCGGTGCCGGCGCAGGGTGCGATCGCCCAGCAGATGTTCTGGTACACCGCCTTCACCGCCGACATGGTGAAGCCGGGACTGGCCGTGATGAACGCGGACGGTACGCCGAAATGGCGTATGGCGCCGTCGCCGCACGGCGCGTACTGGAAGGAAGGCATGAAGCTCGGCTATCAGGACGTCGGCTCCGGCACCCTGCTGAAGTCGACGCCGCCGGATCGCCGCAAGGCGGCCTGGCTCTATCTGCAGTTCATCACCTCCAAGACGGTGAGCCTGAAGAAGAGCCATGTCGGTCTCACCTTCATCCGTGAATCCGACATCTGGGACAAATCCTTCACCGAGCGAGCGCCCAAGCTCGGCGGCCTGATCGAGTTCTACCGCTCGCCGGCGCGCGTGCAGTGGTCCCCGACCGGCAACAACATCCCGGACTATCCGAAGCTGGCGCAACTGTGGTGGCAGAACATCGGCGACGCCTCGTCAGGTGCGAAGACGCCACAGGCAGCGATGGACTCGCTGGCAGCGGCCCAGGACTCGGTGCTCGAGCGTCTCGAGAAATCGGGCGTGCAGGGCGCCTGCGGGCCGAAGCTGAACAAGAAAGAGAAGCCGGAATACTGGTTCGCCAAGTCGGAAAAAGACGGCAACATCGCGCCCCAGCGCAAGCTGGCCAACGAGAAGCCGAAGGGCGAGACGGTCGACTACGACACCCTGATCAAGTCGTGGCCGGCGACGCCGCCGAAGCGGGCTTCGCTGAACTGAGGACGGCTGTCATCGTCCGGCTTGACCGGACGATCCAGTACGCCGCGGCCTCCCGGTTCAGTTGCCGATAGCCGCGGTTACTGGATGACCCGCCTTCGCGGGCATGACGGAGGAAGAAACACGAAAGGCCGGGAGCGACCCCGGCCTTTTTCTATTGTGTCGTCATTCCGGGGCGATGCGAAGCGTCGAACCCGGAATCTCGAGATTCCGGGTTCGCATCTTCGATGCGCCCCGGAATGACGACAGCCAACGCCTACCCCACCGCCGCCGCTTCGCCCAGCGCCGGGTAATCCGTATACCCCTTGGCGCCGCCGCCATAAAACGTCGCCTTGTCGAACGCATTCAACGGCGCGCCCTTTTTCAGCCGCTCGACCAGGTCGGGATTGGAGATGAACGGCTTGCCGAATGCGATCAGGTCAGCCGCATCCGCTGCCAGCACTTTGGTCGCGAGTTCGAAGTCATAGCCGTTATTGCCGATATAGGCGCCCTTGAAACGCTTGCGCAGGGAGCCGTAGTCGAACGGCGCGATGTCGCGCGGACCGCCGGTGGCGCCCTCGACGACGTGGATGTAGACCAACTTCAGCGCGCTGAGATGATCGACGATGTAATCGTACAGCGGCTGCGGGTCGGAGTCGGAAATGTCGTTGGCCGGTGTCACCGGCGAGATGCGGATTCCGGTTCGCTCGGGCCCGGCTTCCGCCGCGACGACCCTGGACACTTCGAGCATCAGCTTGGCGCGGTTCTCGATCGACCCGCCATAGGTGTCGGTACGCTTGTTGGTGCCGTCTTTTGCAAACTGCTCCAGCAGGTAACCGTTGGCGCCATGGATCTCGACGCCGTCAAAGCCCGCCGCCATGGCATTCGCAGTGCCGCGCTTGAAGTCTTCGATGATGCCGGGGATTTCTTCCAGCGTCAGCGCGCGGGGCTCGGAAACATCGGCGAACGTTCCGCCGACGAACGTCTTGCCCTTGGCGCGGATCGCGGACGGCGCCACTGGCGCCTGGTTATTCTCCTGCAGATCAACATGCGAAATGCGTCCGACGTGCCAGGCCTGAAGGAAAATGCGGCCGCCGAGCGCGTGCACATGGTCGGTGACCTTGCGCCAGCCCGCGACCTGTTCCCTGGAGTAGATGCCGGGCGTGTCCTGATAGCCCTGGCCCTGCCGCGAAACCTGGGTTGCCTCGCTTACCAGCAGTCCGGCGGAGGCGCGTTGCCCGTAATACTCGATGGCCAGCGGATTGGGCACCATTCCCGGGGGTATCGCGCGGTTGCGCGTGAGCGGCGCCATGACAATGCGATTGGGGAGCGTGATCGGGCCGAGCTTATAGGGCTCGAACAGTTTGGTCGGCATGGTCATTTTTTCTGATCCGGTACGTTGCAGATGGGATTGAGGTGGGCATTGCCGGCGCGCGCGGCAATGCCGCGAGCCGTCCGTTTATCGCATTCTAGCCCCGCACAACGCCGCCGAGATGGCCGCCATCCGGAAACAGCGTGTTTTTTGTTCGTTTTTGTCTGCCGTCATTCCGGAGCATCGCGCAGCGGTGAACCGCCGATGTGCCATTGCACATCGGGGAATCCCGAGATTCCGGGTTCGATGCTTCGGATCGCCCCGGAATGACGATGGGGTGTCAGCTCACTCCAAGAAAATCCCGCTTGCCGATTTCGACGCCGTTGTGCCTGAGGATGTCGTGGGCGGTGACGGCGTGGAAGTAGAAGTTCGGCAGCGAGAACTGGCTGAGGAACTGCTGGCCCTTCATGGTGATGGATTTGTCCGGGCCGGCCGGAAACGTCACGTCGCGGACATCGGCGCCTTCGAACTGCGCCGGCTTGAAGGCCTTGACATAGTCGATGGTGTTGGCGAGCCGCGCCTTCAACTCGTCAAAACTCTTTTCGGTGTCGGGGATCGAAGGCACGTCGCTCTGGGTGAGGCGCGCGCAGCCCTTGGTGGCGAAATCGCAGGTGAGTTGAATCTGGCGGCTCAACGGCAGCATGTCCGGATAGAGCCGGGCGCCGAGCAGCACCTCCGGCTGGATTTTCTTCGCCGTGCAGTGCGCCTCGGCCTTGGTCAGAATACCGGTGAGGCTGCCCAGGATCTGCAGGTACGCGGGAACGGCGACGTCGTGGAAAGACATGTGATGCTCTTTTCGTGTTGTGGAATATGGCCTGACGCGGGGTACGTGCTGCTCGAAGTGGGGCCTCGGCAGACGAAATACAACGCTCGTGGCGTGTCGATGCCGGTCAAATATTTTACACGCCCCGCAAAAGCGCAGAGCGTGACCGTGGAGGCGTCAACGCGCTGGCGGCAATGCTGTCGCGGCGGGCGCTGCGCGGGGCCCGCGCATCCGCGCCAGCAATTCGGCCGTCGGCCATGAATCCGCCGGCAGGCCGTATTTGATCTGCATGGTCTTGACCGCGGTGCGGCTCAGTTGCCCCATGATGCCGTCGACCTTGCCGACGTTGAATCCGGCGCGAACCAGCAATTGCTGCAATTCGCGCAGCTCGTTGAACGGCAGTTGCGCCACCGGCGCCGAGGGACGCTGCATCGGCGGCGCACCGGCGATGCGGTTGGCGAGATAGCCCGCGGTGGTCGAGTAGATCAGCGAGTTGTTCCACTCGGTATAGGCGGCGAAATTCGGATAGGCCAGGAATGCCGGTCCGGTCCGGCCCATCGGCAGCAGCAGCGAGGCCGGCAGGCTGTCGTTCGGCAATGCCTTGCCGTCGGGATAGGTGACGCCGAACTGCGCCCATTTTGTCCGCGGATGCTGGATCGTCAAATCGGCCTGGTCCCACGGCAGGTTTTGCGGCACGCGCACTTCCTGCAGCCACGGTTCGCCGCGCCGCCATTTCAGCCCATTGGCGATGTAGTTCGCAGTCGAGCCGATCACGTCTTCCGGGCTGCGCAGCATGTTGCGATGGCCGTCGCCGTCATAGTCGACGGCATAGTTGAAATAATGCGTCGGCAGAAATTGTGTCTGTCCGAGCTCGCCGGCCCAGGACCCGATCATCTCGCTCGGCGAAAGATCGCCGCGATCGATGATCTTCAGGGCGGCAATGGTTTCCTTCTGGAACATGTCGGAGCGGCGGCAGTCATAGGCCAGCGACACCAGCGAGCGCAGCGTCGGCAGGTTGCCCATGTTGGCGCCGAAATCGCTTTCCAGTCCCCAGAACGCGGCGATGACCGCCGGCGGCACGCCAAATTCCTTCTCGGCGCGCGCGAACGCCGCGGCGTGGGTTTTGATTTTGGCCTGGCCCTGCTGCATCCGGTAGGCCGCCGCCATCCGCGCGGCGAACTCGGTAAACACCTGGCCGAACACGCGCTGGCCGCGGTCGCGGTTGACGATGCCCTGGTCGTAGACCAGCCCGGGTGCCGCTTCCGCCAGCGCCCGCTGCGACACCCCGGCGGCGACCGCCTGCTGCTTGAGGTCGGCGAGGAAGCGGTCGAACGACATGCCGTTATGGCAGGCAGCGCCGTCACGCGGGGCGGGGGCCGCGCGGGGTGCTGCCGCCGGTCGGGCGGGTGCGGCGGTTGATCTGGCCGGAGCTGTGATCGCTCTGGGTGAGTTCGCGGCCGGTTGCGCCGATGCGTGTTGCGGGCCGCACAGCAGCGCCAATGAAACGGCGCCAAGGAAAACGTCAAGGAAACATCGTGTCATTGAAAATTTTCGCATGCGGTTTCCAATTGGGACGTTCCCGATCAGGCGCGGCTTCCTGCCCTCCCTCCAGGAGAAGGTGAAGACAACGCGCCTCAATGAGGCGAACGAGGCCACGTGGCAGGCGTTCTCGTCAAGGATCAATGTGGGGGTGGCGTCCACTGGCGAATTTGTCCGCGGCGCTCGGTTCAGGACGGCGAGTCCGGCTTGGGCGGAACCGATGCGGCCTCGCCGAGACTGGTCACGACGACGAGGCGCCTGATTTCGCCGTTCTGGAACGCGGTCAGGAATTTATCGTAGTTCTTGAACGATACGCAGCCGTTCGAATCACCGTTGGGGCCGAGCAGATAGCTGTGCGTCAGCAATCCGTCGCGACCCAGCGTCGCGCTCTCGTCCTGAGGGATCATGCGCAGCGCCTTGACCCCGTGGAACAGGCGCTCGCGCAGTTTCAGATCATAGACATTGGGTGGCGTCGGGCCGACATCGCGTTCGCTGACATATCTTGGATCATCCATCAGGGCGCCCATGCCTGAATGCGCTTCGAGCCTGGCGCCGTTCGGCATGTAAACGGCGCGCGCGGAAATGTCGTACACGGCCGTGAGGCTGTCATACCCGAGCGCCGCGAGGTCCGGGCCGGTGCTGAACAGCCCGCCGTTGGGGGGCAGCGACACCAGCGTGAGCCGCGCCGGCAGCAGGTCGGAGAGTTTCTGCAGCAGGGTGCGATCGGTGGGTTGGGCTGTGGGAGCTGTATTGCCCGGTGCGAGAGCGGTCTCAACCGGACGCGGTTTTGGCAACGGAACGGCTGCAGCCGATGGCGCGGGACCGGCAGGTTCGATAGTGGGGCCGGCCTGCCAGTTCCCTGCCTTCATATTCTCCGCCAGCAGGCGTCTGGCCTGTTCGCGTTCGACCCGATTTTCCGCGGGCAGGGAGCGATCGGGGAAACGCCGGGCAAAGTCAGTCGCCAACGAATCAGACGCCGGGGCAGGGTCGAAACGATCGTTAAACGACAATGCGTGGACATCGTTGGCAACTGGAATGCCGGCGACGGGAATGAAATCGCCGACCCACCCCGCCACCGCCGCCAAGGCCAGCACGGCAATACCCGGCACGAGCCTGCCGATGAACAGCGTGCTGTATCGTGACGAACGCGTGCCGGCGGTCGTTGGCGTCCTGGTCATCCGTTCCCCGGGTTCGACGCCTTGAACTGCCTGCCCCGGCAAGGTCCGTCAAATCCGTTGGCATCATGGGGAGCGGACTACGGCATAATCTTGGCGGGCCGGCGGGCCGCGCTTGACCCGTCGCGCGACGCAAGCCCGTCCGGCGCATGGGAGCCCGCCGCCTGAGCGGGTCGCCGAGGCCTATTCCAATCGGTTTCGCCCGTGTAGGCTCCGGGGTCTGCGGGCCTGGGCAAGGTGAGCCAACAATCACCGGCGGCCGGCAGATGAGGGAAACGAACCGACATGACTGAACTCCGATATCTGGCGCCCGAAACGCTCGACGAAGCCATCAAGGCCTTTGCGTCAGCCGGAAGCGCCGGGCGCATCCTGGCCGGTGGCACCGATTTGCTGGTCCAGATGCGTTCCGGCGCGGTAAAACCGGGCGTGATCGTCGACATCAAGAAAATCGCCGAAATGACCGCGATCGAGCAAACCGCCGATGGCGGCTTTCGCATCGGCGCCGCCGTCCCGGGTGCGGTGCTTTTGGAACATCCGAGCTTCGGCAAGGTCTGGCCCGGGCTGCTGGAGGCGATCAATCTGATCGGCTCCACCCAGGTCCAGGGCCGCGCCTCGGCGGGCGGCAATCTCTGCAACGGCTCGCCGGCCGGTGACAGCGTGCCTGCTTTGGTCGCAGCCGGCGCCATCGCCACGCTGCAGGGCCCGAACGGCCGCCGCGATATGAAGGTGGAAGACGTGCCGGCCGGTCCGGGCCGCACCAACCTAAAGCCCGGTGAGATCCTGGTCAGCTTCACACTGCCGCCGCGCCCAAAGGGTTCGAGCGACGCTTACTTGCGCATGATCCCGCGCACCGAGATGGACATCGCCGTGGTTGGCGTCGGCGTCAGCCTCACCATCAAGGACGGCGTCTGCACCGCCGCCCGTGTCGGCCTCGGCGCTGTGGCGCCGACCGTGCTGCTGGTCGAGGCCGCCGCCAGGGCGCTCATCGGCAGCAAGCTCGACGACGCGGCGCTGAATGCCGCGGCATCAGCCTGTTCCGCCGCCTGCCGTCCGATCGACGACAAGCGCGGCACCATCGTTTACCGCACCAAGGTTGCCGGCGTGCTGCTCAGGCGCACCGCGGCCATCGCCGCCAAGCGCGCCGGAGGAAATTGAGACCATGGCTAAGCTGCACGTATCCACCACCATCAACGGCGAGCCGATGGAGTTTCTCTGCGAGCCGTCAGACACCATGCTCGACGCGCTGCGCGGGCCGCTCGGCCTGACCGGCTCCAAGGAAGGCTGTGCCTCCGGCGATTGCGGCGCCTGCAGCATCACGCTGGACGACCGGCTGGTCTGTTCCTGCCTGATGCTGGCGGTCGAGGCCGAAGGCCACGAGCTGCAAACCATCGAGGGCATGGCCCATGGCGAGAAACTGCATCCGCTGCAGCAGAAGTTCCTGGAAATGGCGGCCCTGCAGTGCGGCATCTGCACCTCGGGCATGCTGGTCGCTTCCGATGCGCTGCTGCGCAAGAATTCGAAGCCGAGCGAGGAGGAGGTGCGGTTCTGGCTGGCCGGTAATCTCTGCCGTTGCACCGGTTATGACAAGATCGTGCGGGCGGTGATGGAAACCGCCGATGAAATGCCGGAGGCAGCGCAATGAACGTCGTTACCAACAACAAGTGGATCGGCGAACGCACGATCCGGCCCGACGGCGCCGACAAGGTAACCGGCCGCGCCGCCTTTGCCGCCGACACCAACATGCCCGGCATGATCTGGGGCAAGGTGCTGCGCAGCCCGCATCCGCACGCCCGCATCAAATCGATCGACACCTCGAAGGCCGAGGCGCTGCCCGGCGTCAAGGCGGTGGTGTCGGCGCGCGACATCGTCGATTTCACGATCGAGAAGGGCGCCGTGATGCTCGGCATCCAGGACATGCGCTGGATGTGCCGCAACGTGATGGCGCGCGAAAAAGCGCTGTTCCCCGGCCACCCCATCGCGGCGGTGGCCGCCACCACGGAGGCGATTGCGGCAAAAGCCTGCGAACTGATCGAGGTGGAATACGAAGTGCTGCCATGGGTGATCGAGATCGACGACGCGATTGCGCCGGACGCGCCGATCCTGCACGACTTCCTGAAGTTCGAGGGCAAGCCGTCCAACATCGGCGGCCGGCTCGAGGTCAAGAAGGGTGACGTCGCCGAAGGTTTTGCGCAGGCCGAAGTCGTCGTCGAGCGCACCTTCACCACCCGCCCGGTGCATCAGGGTTATATCGAGCCGCACGCCTGTCTCGTCAGCGTCGGCGCCGACAACAAGACCACGATCTGGAGCTCGAGCCAGGGCCAGTTCATGGTGCGCGCGATGACGGCGTACCTGACCGGTATTCCGCAGAGCGACATCCGCGCCATCCCCGCCGAAATCGGTGGCGGATTCGGCGGCAAGACCATCGTCTATCTCGAGCCGCTGGCGACGCTGCTGGCGAAAAAATCCGGCCGTCCCGTAAAAATGGTGATGACCCGCGAGGAAGTGATGCGGGCGACCGGTCCGACGTCAGGCTCCAAGAGCACGGTCAAGATCGGTGCGAAGAAGGACGGCACCATCGTTGCGGCCCAGGGCACCTTCTACCTGCAGGCCGGCGCGCTGCCGGGCTCGCCGATCCGTGGTGCGGTCGGCTGCAGCTTCTCGCCCTATGATATCCCGCATGTGCTGTCGGTCGGATTCGACGTGCTGTCCAACCGCTCCAAGGTCGCGGCCTATCGCGCCCCCGGTGCGCCGATCGGCGCCTATGCGGTGGAGTGCGTGCTCGACGAACTCGCCGAAGCGCTCAAGATGGATCCACTCCAACTGCGGTTGAAGAACGCCGCCAAGCAGGGGACAAAGGCCGCGTTCGGCCCGGTGTTTCCGCGCATCGGCTATATCGAGACGCTGGAGGCTGCGAAGTCGCATCCGCATTACACCGCACCGCTCGGCAAATTGCAGGGCAGGGGCGTCGCCTCCGGTTTCTGGTTCAACGCCGGCGGTGAATCCTCGGCACAGGTCAACGTCACCGAGGACGGCAACGTCGTCGTTACCACGGGCCATCCCGATGTCGGCGGCTCGCGCGCCGCGATCGCCAACATCTGCGCCGAGTTGCTCGGCATCGACTACAAGCGGGTGTCGGTCCTGATCGGCGACACCGCCACCATCGGCTTCTCGAATCTCACCGGTGGCAGCCGCGTGCTGTTCGCTTCCGCGATCGTGGTGACGCAGTCGACCGACAAGATCATCACAACGCTGAAGGAGCGCGCCGCAAAAATCTGGGACATCGATCCCGAAGCGGTGAAGTGGGAAAACGGCGCCGCGCATCCGGCCAGCCCCAACGCCGGCCAGTTCGAACCGCTGACACTGGCCGAACTCGCGGCCAAGGCGCCGTCGATGGGCGGACCGATCGGCGCCGGCGTGCAGCTCAACACCGAGGGCGCCGAGGGCGGCTTCGGCACTCACATTTGCGACGTCGAGGTCGATGTTGAACTCGGTATCGTCAGGGTGATCCGCTACACCGCGGTGCAGGACGTTGGCCGCGCCATTCATCCCGGCTACGTCGAGGGCCAGATGCAGGGCGGCGTCGCGCAGGGCATCGGCTGGGCGCTGAACGAGGAATACATCTACAACAAGAGCGGCAAGGTCGATAATCCCGGCTTCCTCGACTACCGCATGCCGGTCTGCTCAGACCTGCCGATGCTCGACTGCGTGATGGTCGAAGTGCCCAACCCGAAACACCCGCAAGGCGTCAAGGGCGTCGGCGAAGTGCCGCTGGTCCCGGTGATGGCCGCCGTCGCCAACGCCATCTACAACGCACTCGGCAAGCGCTTTTACAGCCTGCCGATGTCGCCGCCGGTGGTGCTGGAGGTGCTTGACAGGCCGGAGACGCGCCAAGCCGCGGAGTGATAACGGTGTAGTAGCAGTTTGCGCCGCTGCGCTCCCTCTCCCGCTTGCGGGGGAGGGCTGGGGTGGGGGTGCCGCAACAAGCACCGGCGCGCCGAGAGATTTCCCCCACCCGCCGCGCTCTTCGAGCGCGCCTCCCCGCAAGCGGGAGAGGTAAGATCACGCGCCAGTCCGGTTGGCGCACCACCGGAAAGTGATCCTCATGTCAAAAGTCCTGGTCGAGAACAACGCCGACGGCACCACGCTGATCACGATCAACCGGCCGGAACGCCGCAACGCGATCTGCGCCGAGACGGCGCTGCTGCTGCAAAAGGCGTTTGTGGATTTCGAGCGCTCGCCGACGCAGAAGGCCGCGGTGCTGACCGGCGCCGGCAACGAGGCGTTTTCCGCCGGCGCCGATACCGGCAATTTCCCCGAATTGTGGCGCTGCATTCCCACCGTCGGCTTCGAGACCACCAAGCCGGTCATCTCGGCGGTCGGCGGCTGGTGCATCGGCGGCGCGCTGGTGCTGTCGATGATGTGCGACCTCACGGTGGCCGCGGAAAACGCAAAATTCTCCTATCCCGAGGCGCGACTGGGTTTTACCGGCGGCTTGATTGCCGGCCTCGCGGCGCGCATTCCGCACAAGATCGCGATGGAGATGATGCTGCTGTGCCGGGTGCTCGATCCGCAGCGCGCCTTCAATATCGGCCTCGTCAACGAGGTGGTGCCATCAGGACAGCAGGTCGCGGTCGCGCTGAACATGGCGCGCGAAATGGCCGAATTCTCGCCGCTGGTGCTGAAGACGTTGAAGCGCTTTGTGACGGAAGGCGTACTGGCGCAGGGACCATCCGAACAATCCGGCCGGGCCCAGCGCACGCTGTACGAAGTCAAGGAAAGCGAAGACGCCGTGGAGGCGACCGCGGCGGTGAAGGAAAAGCGCAAGGCGGTCTACAGGGGACGCTAGGTTTTTTTCTCCCCTCCTCCCGCGAAGCGGCGGGGAGGGGTGGGGGGTGGGGGGTGTCTCGGAAAATTCGTTGTCAGTCGAATGCGCCGATAGACCCCCCACCCCCGACCCCTCCCCGCCACGCGCAAGGGCGCGTGGAGGGAGGGGAGCGAGTGAAGAGAGAGGGTAACGCCGTGAAACTTCCTCGCCGCACTTTCCTTGAACTCGCGGGGGCCGCGCTCGCCGCGACAGCCTTGTCGCGGATCGCATCAGCGGACAGTTATCCGACGCGGCCGGTGCGCATCATTGCCGGCTTCGCCGCCGGCGGTGGTGTCGACATCACAGCGCGCCTGATCGGCCAATGGCTGGGCGACCGGCTCGGCCAGTCCTTTGTCGTCGAGAACCGTGCCGGCGCCGGCGGCAACATCGGCACCGAGACGGTCATTAACGCGGCGCCCGACGGCTACACGCTGCTGCTGGCCACCGTTCCCAATGCGGTCAACGCCTCGCTCTACGCAAAACTCAATTTCGATTTCATGCGCGGCACCGCGCCGGTCGCCGGCATCATCCGGGTGCCGATGGTCATCCTGCTGCATCCGTCGGTACCCTCCAAGACGGTCCCCGAGTTCATCGCCTATGCTGCGGCCAATCCGGGCAAGATCAACATGGCTTCGGCCGGCAACGGCAGCGCGCCGCACATTGCCGGCGAGCTGTTCAAGATGATGACCGGCGTCGACATGGTCCATGTCCCCTATCGCGGCCAGGGGCCGGCGCTGACGGATCTGGTGAGCGGGCAGGTGCAGGTGCTGTTCGCCGCGGCCCCGGGCACCGCCGACTTCATCGCAACCGGCAAGCTCCGCGCGCTGGCGGTGACCACGGCGGCGCGCTCGGCCATGCTGCCCGAGCTGCCGGTCGTGGCGGATTTCGTCAGGGGGTACGAAGCCAGCCAGTGGTACGGCATCGTCGCGCCCGCCAACACGCCCGCCGACATCGTCGAAAAACTCAACCGGGAAATCAATGCCGGGATTGCCGATCCCGGCTTGAAGGCGCGGTTGGCTGCGATCGGCGGCGAGCCGCTGCCGGGTCCAGCAGGGGAGTTCGCAAAACTGATCGCCGGAGAAACCGAAAAATGGGGCAACGTGGTCCGCAGCGCCGGCATCAAGCCGGACTAGAGCAAACACGATGTCATGATCGATCGCCGGATCGATCAAGCTGACAGAATTTCATTTCTTGCGAGCGATGTCGTCGATGGCGCAGTTCAGGCGCTTGATGAAATCGGCGATTGCGGGATCGTCATCCAGAACGCCATCCTGTGCAGGGTCCTGCCGCGCATGTTGTTCTGCGCCTGCTAAATCAGGAGACCGGAACGCCGGGGGGGGGGTCGCTTGCGGGCGGATCATGCCGCGACCTCGCCGCAGATATCGGCGGTTCGCTCGATTTCGTGCCGACAGATCCTGCAGGTGAAAGTCTGCAGTTCGAAATCGTAGCCGCGCGTCGGATGCGGCATGCGCCGGCTCAGGCGCATGATGTTCCGGCATACGGGACAGATCGGTGTGTCGGTCGCTCCGAAGCGAATGGGCATGTTGATATCCTTCTGGGGAGCCAACCTTCCGCCGGAAGTTGCGTTCCCCTTGAAGGCTGACTATTCGGCGAATTGAGTCATCCGCATCCGAAATCGGGGCGAAACCGGCCGAAACAGCGTCAAGTCGGAGTTTTCATGCTGTTGGACGTTGGCGGCTGCGGCGGATTGCTTGCGGCGATTGCAAGCACGTCATGAATTTCTCCGTCAACTTCTCTCGCGCAATTTAATCAAATGCGCCGTGACCCAGATCAAACTGGAGGTACCGTCCACGCCTTTTGGCTCCTCCGCAGCTACAAGGAAGGCGACAGATCACGAGCTACAAAATCACGACGACGTCATCCGCTACGGACATGTCTTGCGCATTGTGCTTTCGAACATGCCGATACAGGCGCACCGGCCGAGCGTCATGACGAATGAAAGTATTCCAGCCAGCCATTCCGCCGGGCTCGTCATCGGCATCGCGATCGGGATTTTCAGCAGCAGGAATATCGCGGCGCGCGATGCTACGGGAACGTTCAGGTTTGGTATCGTCGTCGAGAGCGGGCATTGCGGGGATTTAACGGACACGTGGACAGCCCCGTAATTTTACGGGGAGAAGAGCAGCGCGCTCCGCCTGTTCCACCCAGGGAACACCTCAGTGCCATTCCGTACAAACTTTGTTCTCTCGGGAGAACAAATATGGATAGAGCTACCCGATCATTTCGTGGGAAAAAATGGCAGTCGTCTACCGCTTGGCGCTACTTGCGAGGCTGATTTCCAAAGAGAGGTATCTGTCGGCTTGCCACTGTTTCCTGAGCTGGTCCTTGGGTGAAGGTTTTCGGTGAGGGATTCGGAGTCGGCCCGCGTTGGTAAGCGCGCACCTGCAGTCAATCAGAGATGGCCGCCGAAAATCTGCGGCCTTCTTTCGTTTTTTTTCCTAACCAGGCATTCTGGCGGCGAAGCCGGTCAGCGCGTAGTCATCGACGCTGGAGAGCGAAGCGCGGGTTATTTTGCCATCCGCCAGGCGAACAGCACCGCGGCTGCGCCGAGCGCCGCCGCGATCACCGCCATCGCCAGCCCGCTGCCGAGCGCCAGCAGAACCGCGATATGAAAGCCGATGAACGCCCCGGCAATTCCCACCAGCGCGCTGGTGATGATGCCCCGGCTGGAACCGGAAAATTGGCGGGTAAGCCATGACGGTCCCGCTAGCCGGTCAAACAGCAGACCGGCGGCAATGCCGATGACGAGGATGATGAGGAAGGTGACGGCGGGATCGCGCATGCGGGTCGCCTCGATGGTTGGAGGTTTAGCGTGATGGGTTGCGCTCTTGGCGAAACCCATCAGCATCGAAATAGATTACTGTTGGATATAGCTCCGTTCAACCCATCGCCTCCATCTTACCCCGTCTTCCCCATCACATACGGCTTCAGCATCGCATACATCACGCTGTGCGTCGGCGTCGGCACGCCGAGCTGGCGTCCGAGCTCCGCGACCTTGCCGCCCAGCCAGGGCAGTTCCAGCCGGTTGCCGCGCTCGAGGTCGAGCGCCATCGAGGCCTTCATGGTCGGCGGCGCGTGGCGGTTGAACTCCAGAATTTTGTCGAGCGCGTTTGATGGCAGCGCCACGCCCCGGGCGCGGGCGACGTCGATTACTTCCTGGTGGGCGGCGATGAACACGGGGCGGATGTCGGGGTCGTCGCGCAACTGGCCGATCGGCTGGCGCGCCAGCGCCGTGATGCTGGCGTTGGTGGCGAGCAGGACGAATTTCATCCAGAGGTCGGTCAGGATCTGATCGCTCAAGGTGGCGTCGAAGCCGGCCTTCTGGCACAGCGCGAGAAAGTCCTCGGCGCGTTGGCTGCGCTTGCCGTCGAGTTCGCCAAAGATCATGCGCATGAAGGTGCCGACCTGGGTGATCACGCCGGGCGCGGTGATCGAGGCCGAGATCTGCGCCACGCCGCCCATCACGGCGTTCTCGCCCAAAATCGGGATCAGCCGCTCGGGTGCGTCGATGCCGTTCTGCAGCGGGATCACGGCGGTGCCGGGACCGAGCAGCGGCTTGATGCGTTCGCCCGCGCTTTCGACGTCCCACAGCTTGACGCAGAACAGCACGATATCAACGGGGCCAATCTCGGCGGGATCGTCGGTGGCCTTGGTCGGCGCCAGATGGGTGTCGCCGCGAGGACTCAGGACTTTCAGGCCCGCGCCCCTCATGGCGGCCAGATGGGCGCCGCGCGCGATGAAGGTGACATCGGCTCCCGCTTTCGCCAGTGCGGCGCCAAATCCGCCACCGACGCCGCCAGCACCGATTACCGCGATCCGCATGTTCTTCTCTCCGATTGAATGTCTCTGGATTGTCCCGCAAATCGCCACGCTTCGGAACTATCCGCACTTGGCAGGCTTTCCCAACCATTGCACAGTGTTCCGGAGGTGGCGAATGAACAAGTTCCTGAAATGCACCGCAGCCCTGTTCGTCCTGCTCACCGTGACCGAGGCGTTCGCGCGCGGCGCGGCCCAGAGCATCATGAATTCGCCCGGCTATCAGCGGCGCCTGCAGGAATCCCGGGGCTACGTTCCCAATCAATCGGGATCAGTCCTCTCGACAAAGCCGTCGCGCGTTTACCATCCCCCGAAACGGCGTCACCGCCATTGATCAGGGACGGTAAGGTTGACGGGTTAGCTTAACTGCCGACTTCCATTGCGGCGCGACCGGCGCGGGTTATCGTGCGAGATGCCGGAGATTTTCCATCCGGCCGCGGAAGCCAGACATGCTGACCGAAAGCCGGGAGCGATATCGAATACTGGGTCTCAGCCCGAAACCGGCATGGGCCGAGGTCTGGCATCTGTGGAACGTGATCGTTCCCCGGCGATCGATCACCGGTAGCCTGCTGACCGGTCAGGTCTGGCGCCGCCATGACGGCCGGCGCTGGATCTACAAGAAATTTAGCGAATACGGCAGCTGAGCGCGGCGTGGCGGAAGCTCACAACTCCCTTGCATTGCTGAACGCAAACGAACTCACTCTTCTCGTATTCTCGTCGAGGATCAGCGTTCGCGTGATCGGCGGCTCGGCGCGCTGGCTGCAGTTTTCGCGTTCGCAGAGCCGGCAGTTGACGCCGATCGGGGTGCCCTCGGCTTTTTCCAGATCCATCCCGGTGGCATAGACCAGCTTTGTCGCATGGCGGATTTCACAGCCGAGGCCGATGGCGAATCGCGGCTGCGGCTGCGGGTGCGGCGCCACCGGCCGGCGCACCATCTGCGCGATCGAGAAATAACGCGTGCCGTCGGGCAGTTCGATCACCTGCTTGAGCAGCCGGTCCGGCGTATCGAAGGTCGAGTGCACGTTCCACAGCGGGCAGGTGCCACCGAACTTGGAAAATGGAAATGTGCCGGAGGAGAACCGCTTTGACACGTTACCGGCATTGTCGACGCGCAACAGAAAGAACGGCACGCCGCGCGCATTGGGCCGCTGCAGCGTGGTGAGGCGATGACAGACCTGCTCGAAACCGGCGTTGAAACGCTGCGCCAGTACATGGACGTCGTAGTTCAAGGCCTCGGCCGCGCCATGAAAGGCCTGATAGGGCATCATCACGGCGGCCGCGAAATAGTTTGCCAGCGTAATGCGGTAAAGCCGTCGCGGGGTATCGTCGAGCGGCCCGGCGCGGTTGACGATCGCATCGAGGCTGCCGCTGGATTCTGACAGGCCGATCTGGAACGCGAGCTGGAAGGCGCGGCCGGGGCTGTCCACCAGTTCGGAGATCAGCAGTTGCCGGCGATGCCGGTCGAAGCGCCGCAAGGTCTCGCGCATGACGTCGACCGGCATGATGCGGGTGACGACCGAGTGTTTTTCACGCAACCGCGCCGCCAGCGCCGCGAACAGTTCTTCCGCGGGCACGTTCAGCTCGTCGCGCAGGGTTTCCGCCGCCTGCTCCAGCTCGGGGAAATAATTGCGGTTGGCCTCGATCAGGTCGCGGATGCGCTCGATCGGATTGGCCTCGTAGCGGGTGCCCTCGTCGCGGTCGGCCATTTGCGCCGCCACCATGGTCTCGCCGCGGCGGGCCTCGGTATAGGCGGCATAGAGGCGCTGTAAGGAATGAGTCACGCCGGGGCACAATTCGGCGAGGTCGCGCAGTTCCTGTTTCGGCAGGTCGATCTGACGGAACAGGGGGTCGGAGAAGATCTCGTTCAACTCGGCGAAGAAGCGGTCCTCGTCGGCGGTGGCGAGGTCGCGCAAATCGAGGTCATAGGTCTCGGCCAGCCGCAGCAGCAGCTGCGCCGTCACCGGCCGCTGGTTGCGCTCGATCAGATTGATATAGCTCGGAGAAATCTCCAGCCCCTCGGCCATCTGGGTCTGTGACAGGCCCAATTGCTGGCGGATTCGCCGGAACCGGGGGCCGACGAACAGCTTCTTTGCGGAATCACCGGCCATGGCAGCCTCGCTCCTCTGGCGTCATTCCGGGACGTCCGAAGCTCGAACCCGGAATCCCGAGATCCCGGGTTTCCGTTGCGCGCCGTCCAAAACGACCGAATTTGTGACAATTATGACAATATGACATCTATGACAAGTCGTTATGTTACATAACATCACCATTATAACGCAAGCTATCTGTACGAAATACGAAGTTTGGCGTTTACCTAGCAGCACGTTTTGCAACGCACTGTCACGAATGTCGATTTGTGGCGACTACCCGAAGGATCATGCACATGAACTACCAGCCACGTGGGATCAGTGACCAGGCTATCCAGGGACCGGCTTCCTATCTGAGCGAGCTTGGCGCGGCTGAGGCGCTGCTCAAGAACCAGCCGACCTGGAACGGCGTCGCCGCCGAAGCCGTGGCGCGCATGCGCTTGCAGAACCGCTTCAAGACCGGCCTGGACATCGCCCGCTACACCGCGGCGCTGATGCGCAGCGACATGGCTGCCTATGACGCCGATCCCACCAAATACACCCAGTCGCTCGGCTGCTGGCATGGCTTCATCGCGCAGCAGAAGCTGATTTCGGTCAAGAAGCATTTCGGTACCACCGATCGCCGCTATCTGTATCTCTCCGGCTGGATGATCGCAGCGCTTCGCTCCGAGTTCGGACCGCTGCCCGACCAGTCGATGCACGAGAAGACGTCGGTTCCGGCGCTGATCGAGGAGCTCTACACCTTCCTGCGCCAGGCGGACTCCCGTGAGCTCAACGATACCTTCCGCGCCCTCGACGCCGCTCGCAAGGCAGGCGACCAGGCGAAGGAAAAGGCATTGATCGAAAAGATCGACAACTTCAGGACCCATGTCGTGCCCGTCATCGCCGACATCGACGCCGGCTTTGGCAATGCGGAGGCGACTTATCTGCTCGCCAAGAAGATGATTGAAGCAGGTGCCTGCGCGCTGCAGATCGAAAATCAGGTCTCCGACGAAAAGCAGTGCGGCCATCAGGACGGCAAGGTCACCGTGCCGCACGAGGTGTTCCTGGCCAAGATCCGGGCCTGCCGCCATGCCTTCCTCGAACTGGGCGTCGAAGACGGCATCATCGTGACCCGCACCGATTCGCTGGGCGCCGGTCTGACGCAGCAGATCGCCGTGAGCCACAAGCCCGGCGACCTCGGCGATCAGTACAACAGCTTCCTGGATTGTGAAGAGGTCGATGCCACGAAGGTCGGGAACGGCGACGTCATCATCAGCCGGGGCGGCAAGCTGCTGCGTCCGAAGCGGCTGCCCAGCAACCTCTATCAGTTCCGCGAAGGCACGGGTGCGGATCGCTGCGTGCTCGACTGCATCACCTCGCTGCAGAACGGCGCTGACCTGTTGTGGATCGAGACCGAGAAGCCGAATATCGAGCAGATTGCCTCGATGGTCGATCGCATTCGCGAAGTCATTCCGAACGCCAAGCTGGCCTACAACAACTCGCCCTCGTTCAACTGGACGCTCAACTTCCGTTGGCAGGTCTACGACGCGATGAAGCAGGCCGGCAAGGATGTCAGCAAGTACAACCGGGCCGAGCTGATGAAGCCGGAATACGACGACACGCCGCTGGGCATCGAAGCCGACGAACTCATCCGCACCTTCCAGGCCGATTCAGCCAAGCGTGCCGGCATCTTCCACCATCTGATCACGCTGCCGACCTATCACACGGCAGCTCTGTCCACCGATAATCTTGCGAAGGAGTATTTTGGCGAGCAGGGCATGCTGGGCTATGTGAAGAGCGTTCAGCGTCAGGAGATCCGTCAGGGTATCGCCTGCGCCAAGCATCAGAACATGGCCGGCTCCGATATCGGCGACGATCACAAGGAATATTTCGCAGGTGAAGCCGCGCTGAAGGCCGGCGGCGCCCACAATACGATGAGCCAGTTCGGCTAACGGCAACAACAGGAGACGATCATGACTAAAGGCAGCAATTTCTGGGTGATTGGCGGCGAGTTCGGTTCGATGAACTTCCACAAGCTCGTGGAAGGCTCGGCCCAGGTACAGGGTCCGTTCAAGACCCGCGGGGAAGCCGAGGATGCCTGGCGCACCGTCTCGGAAGCGAACCGGCACAAGGCCGGCGTGCGCTTCTCCATCGTGGAAGAGCCCGCCCGCGTCTCGGCGTAAAGCCTGCTGCCGACCAGAACTAGAAGAAGACGTCCAAGGACGAGAGCGGCCCCATTCGGTAACCCCGGATGGGGCCGCTCTTGTCTTTCTTCTCCCGCGCTTGCGGGGGAGGGCGGGGTGGGGGAGCCTCAACGGGCTTGGTCGCCGAGACAGCCCCCACCCGCCGCGCTGCGCGCGTCGGCCTCCCCCGCAAGCGGGAGAGGCGAAGCAAATCTCTAACCCCTTGGGAATAAACGGCCTTTGCTCTGAACGTGGTTACTGATAGGTTAATATTTCGAAAACCCTCAGGACAAAGGCGATCAAGCGGATGTCAGACGCGCAGAATACCGGGAGCCAGGCCGTCAGCAGCACGCGTCCAGTCCGTCTGCGCGATGCCCTGCGCCAGGCGCGGATCGAGGCCGCCGACCGCACCGGGGTGGTGGTCGATCTGCGCGACGCCGAAGTGGCGCGGCTCGAAATTCTCAACGACGCGCTGGAGCCCCTGTTCGCGCAAATCCCCGAAAGGGTCGATCTGTTCGATCGCGGCATCAGCCAGGGCGATACGCCGCGGCTGTGGATCGACGTCGTCGCTCATGTGCTGATGGGCCGCGACAAGCGCATCTACCGCTTCGTGCAGGACACCCGCTTCGGCCGCATCGTGATATCAGAGTCGCATGATGCCGCAGCCATCGTCGATGCCGTCACCGACTACGTCGCCCGCCGCATGGTCGAGCGCGAGCACGCGCTGGTCGCGACGCCCGTGCCTGCGCCGGTGGTTGTCGAGAAGAAGCGCCGCGGCGGCTTCTGGACCTTCGTGCTCGGCTTCCTCGCCGGCGCGATCGCGCTGTTCGGGCTGGCGCTGTTCGCGACCTTGCGGAATCTCTAGCTCAGTCGCGTCTGCCTGATCTCACGCACGCGCAGCGCATCGTCCACCGCCCGCACGGTCTGTTCGCATCGCCACGCATCGCCCGCGCGCTCGATCGAAAATAGATTATAGGCCGCTGAGGGATATCGGCCATGGGCTATGGCGGAGGCTGACGGCACGCCAATGACCGGGATTTTTCCGCGGGGACCGTCGACCCAGATCGTGGAATGAACGTGATCGTGGCCGTGCAGCACCAGCTCCACGCCGTGCCGCTGCAACAGCGCGAGCAGATCAGCGGAATCGGTCAGTCGCTTGAAGCGGGAATCCGAACGCAGGGGATGATGGATCAGCAGCACGCGAAACGCCTGGCTGGCGGCGAGCTCTGCCAGCATGCGCTCCAGCGCGTCGAGCTGGCTGCGCCCAAGCCATCCGGTCGCCATCAACGGCGGCGTCGGCACCGCCGATGAGGCGCTGATCAGCGCCAGCGGCCCGCGCCGGCGCAGCAGGGGAAAGGCGATATCGCTGTCGGGCGCCTGGTCGCCGCGGAGATAATCGCCCCAGGCTTCGGCAAAGCGGTGCCGCGTGGCGCGAACATAGGCGTCGTGATTACCGGGGATCACCGTGACGCGATCGGCCGCGCCCACGCTTTCCAGCCAGGCCCGCGCCGGCGCAAACTCCGCCTCCAGCGCCAGATTGACGAGGTCGCCGGTGACCGCGATCTGGTCCGGCGCCTGCGCCTGCAGGTCCGCCACCAGCGCATCGAGCACCTCGCGCCGGTGGTATTTGTGCCGGTTGCGGGTCCAGTTGAGATAGCCGAGCGCGCGCTTGCCCAGGAGATTGCGCAACCCCGCCTCGGGCATCGGCGGCAGATGCGGATCGGACAGATGCGCCAGCGTGAATGCCGCCATCAGCCCGGTCCGCCTCGGTTGCCTGCGCGACGGCGCCGCTGCGCGATCATCTCGTGATACCCTCTGAAAATCCCTGCGAAAGTATTGGCAAGCCGACCGGCGCGGCGCAAGGATCAAACGCGATGTCAGGCGACTCCGAGAGTTTGAGGCGATGAACCTGCAGAAGCTGCGAACGACGCTGGAGCCGGCGCTGCGGCGGGTGTTCCATCTGTATTGGCGATTCGCCCGCGGCATGACGCTCGGGGTCCGCGCCGTGGTGCTGGACCACGATGACAGGGTATTTCTGGTCAAGCACAGCTACGTCTCCGGCTGGCATCTGCCGGGCGGCGGCGTCGAGGTCGGCGAAACCTTGCGCGAGGCGCTGCGCCGCGAACTGGTCGAGGAGGGGCGGATCGAGCTTGCCGGCGAGCCCTCGCTGCACGGCGTGTTCCTCAACAGCCATGTCTCCCGCCGCGACCACGTCGCGGTCTACGTGGTCAGACAATTCAGCCAGGACCGGCTGCCGGAGGCCAACCATGAGATCGTCGCCTGCGGCTTCTTCGACGCGACAGCCGTGCCGGCGGAGACGACCCGGGGCACCCGCCTGCGGATAGCGGAAGTGCTGGAGGGCAGGGAGCCGATCGCGACGTGGCGTTAGCGGGCGGCAACCGGTAAAAGTGCGCGCGACCTCATGACAAACCTGATTCGGCTGATAACCCGACGATGATCACACCGACGATGCGGATTGCGGTTCTGGTGCCGTGCTTCAACGAGGAAGCCGCGGTTGCGACCGTGATAGCGGATTTTCGCAAAAGCCTGCCCTCGGCCCGGATCTTGGTCTACGACAACAATTCGTCGGACCGTACCGCCGCGGTGGCGCGCGAGGCGGGCGCCGAGGTGCGCAGCGAACGCCGCCAAGGCAAGGGCCATGTTGTCAGGCGAATGTTCGCCGACATTGATGCCGATATCTACCTGCTGGTCGATGGCGATGCGACCTATGATGCCGCCAGCGCGCCGCGCATGATCGAGCTGCTGCTGTCGGATCATCTCGACATGGTGGTGGGCTTTCGCGTCGACCAGTCCGTGGCCGCCTACCGGCCCGGCCATCGCACAGGCAACTGGATGCTGACCAGCTTTCTCTCCGCGGTGTTCGGCCAGGCCTTCAAGGATATCCTGTCCGGCTATCGCGTATTCTCGCGGCGCTTCGTCAAATCCTTTCCGGTGCTGTCCGACGGTTTTGAAATCGAGACCGAGCTCAGCGTGCACGCGCTCGAGCTGGCGCTGCCGGTCGCCGAGATCGAGACGCCCTATTACGCCCGGCCGGAGGGATCGTTCAGCAAGCTCAACACCTGGCGCGACGGATTTCGCATCCTCGGCACCATCCTGAAACTCTACCGCTCGGAAAAGCCGCTGCGCTTCTTCACCGCGATCGGAATCTTCCTGACGCTGGTTTCGATCGGCCTCGCGATCCCCGTCATGGTCACCTATCTCGAGGAAGGCCTCGTGCCGCGGCTGCCGACCGCGGTCTTGTCGATGGGTCTGATGATCCTGGCGGTGTTGTCGGTGTCGTCGGGCCTGGTGCTCGATACGGTGACGCGCGGACGGCGCGAGATGAAGCTGCTGGCCTATTTGTCCCAGGCTCCCGCCAACAGGAACTGATCGCGGCCAGCCATTTAACGTGGGCTGGGCGATGGACCGCGCGGCCGCCAGATGCTATCCCGCGCCCAGCATGAGCGATCTTTCACTGACAATTCTGGCCGAGACCCCCAGCGATGCGCTGCCGATCGAACGCCTGCACCAGCGCACCTTCGGGCCCGGCCGTTTCGCGCTGAGCGCCTACCGGCTGCGCGAGCATGTCGATCACCTGCTCGAGCTGTCGTTCGCCGCCCGGATCGGCACGCTGCTGGTCGGCTCTGTCAGGCAATTGCCGATTTGCGTCGGCGATACCAAGGCATTGTTGCTGGGGCCGCTGACGGTCGAACCGCCGTTTCGCAGCCGCGGCGTCGGCCGTGCGCTGCTGGATCGCGCGCTGAAGGACGCCAGGGCCAAAGGGCACCGCCTCGTGCTGCTGGTTGGCGACGAAGCCTATTACAGCCGCGTCGGCTTCAAGCCGGTTCCGAAGGGGCTGATGACCATGCCCGGCCCGGTCGACTACAGTCGCCTCCTCGTGGCCGAACTCGTCGAAGGCGCGTTTTCAGGTGTCTCCGGTGCGATCCGCCCGGACTGGAGCATGGCGAAGTAGCTCTCTTTTCACCTCGCCCCGCTCGCGGGGAGAGGTCGAAGCCGAAGGCTTCGGGTGAGGAGGACTTTCCGCGAGTCCGACTTTGCGGAGAGTCCCCCTCACCCCGACCCTCTCCCCGAAAGCGGGGCGAGGGAGATTCGCCGGTCAGAACTTCACATTCGCAAACGCCCGCACACCGATGCCCGGCATCAAGACCTCGTCCTTGTTGTAGGACACCGAATTGCGAATATTCTCGTTCAACAGATTGTTGCCGACCACGCCCACCATCATTTCGCGGGCGCCGAACCAGCTCGCATCGAGTTTGGTCTTGTAGCTGATCTCCGCCTTGAGCAGATTATAGCCCGCGGTCGGCGTCTCGCCGATCACGGCAATATGGTTCTGCGCGAAGGCGTGCAGATAGTTGATCCGCGCCAGCCAGTTCGCATCGCGCCAGAATACGCCGGCGCCGGCGCGCACCGGTGGAATCCGGGGAACGTTGCTGCCATCGGAGAAGGTGGCGCGGACGACGTCGAACTGGTTTTCGATGCCCCAGATGCCGCCGTGGAATTGTCCGACGTCGAGCTGGCTCTGGAATTCGCCACCGCGAAACGTCGCGTCGCGCTGCGAATAGATCGCCTGGTTGAGCTCCAGCGGAGAAGCCGGATCGGCCGGACCGACGCAGGCGATGTCCTCACAAGTGTTGCCGGTCAGGCGCCGATAGATAAAGCCGTTGAACTGCGTGTAGAAGGCGGTGGCTTCGAACCGCAACGGTCCGGTCGCCCGTCGCAACCCGATCTCGACGGATTTGGCGGTTTCGATACCGAGATTGGGATTGCCGATATCGAACGTAACGGTCGCATCGTGGCCGCCGCGCGAGAACAGCTCGGCCGGCTTCGGCGCGCGTTCGACATATTGGCCGGTGATGCTGGCAACGAGACCCGCGGGAAGGTTCTGGATCAAGCCGATGCTGGCGCTTTTCGGCGTAAAGGTCAGGTTGCGCGCCGTCGGTGGGCCGATATCGCCGGGGTTTGCGGCGAGGTCGAACAATTCGGGAATGAATGCGGGCATCGTTCCCGTGAGATTGACGCGCTCGATGCGGCCGGCGATCTGCACCTTGGTGGTCTCGGTGAATTTCAACTCGTTGAACACGTAGCCGGCGACCTTGGTGTTCTTGTTGGGGTCCCACAGGCCATTGAGCGGCGAGGTCGGATAGTCGGGACTTGGTGCGGTCAATTGCTGGTGGCTGACCTGCAGGCCGAACGCCGTGGTCGCTGTCGCGAAGCGCGCGTTGAACGGCATCAGCTGCATCTCGACGCGGCCTTCCTGCTCCTTGTTGGTGAAGCTCTGCCGCACGCCGAGCGTGTTGAGATCGGCGGCATCCGCCAGGCCGATCTCGTTGTGCTTGTAGTCGGTGGCGCCGACCCAGAAGCGGATCGCCTCGATCGCAGCGGCCTCGGGCCGATACTCGCCCTTCGCCGTGATCTTGGTCTGGCGCGCGTCGATCCGGGTCTGGTGATCGGCGCCGTCGATTCCGGGGATGCGATAGATCGAATCGTTCTGCGTGATCGCGGCGCCGACAAAACCGCCGTCGAAGATATAGGAGCCGCCGATCGAGCCGCCGGCCGCCTGCGCGGCCGAGTTGGGTTGACGCCCGTTGACCGGCCGGGTCTGGTCGAACAGATACGGATAGCTCGGGATATTGTAATCGCTGCTCTTGCGGCCGTAGGCGTCGGCATGCACGGCGAAATGGCCTGCGCCGGCATCGAGCAGAATGCCGCCTTCGACGCCGCGATCGACCGAGCTTACCGCCGTGCGCGTCTCTACGGTGACGCAGGACGGCGATGCCACATTGGCAAGCGGCGCCTTGGCGGGAAGTCCATAGCTCTGGAACGGCGCCGCCGCGCAGGCGGGCAGGGCATCGGGAATCCGGTTGTTGGTCGCGCTGACGACGCCGCCGATTGCGGTCGATCCATAACGCAAGGTCGCAGGCCCGCGGATCACTTCGATCTGGTTGGTCGAGAGCGGATCGATCGGAACGAAATGATCTTCGCCGAGGTCCGACGCCCCGTTGCTGCCGACGCCGTTTTCGACAATGCCGACCCGATTGACGTCGAGCCCCCGGATGATCGGCCGGCTCGACGCGCCCGGCGCAAAGCTGGAGCCGGTAATGCCCGGCTTGGAAAACAGGAGATCGCCGAGCGTGGCGCCGCCCGAGCGGCGGATTTCCTCGTTCGGCACCACCGTGACGGTGGCGAACTGATCGGTCACGATGGGCAGCACGCCCTGCTGGGCCGCGATCGGCGCCGGTTGCGGCTCTCTCGCCGGGTCGCGATTGGGGGCCGGGGCCGCGCGTGCGACGCGGGCCGGCGTTCGTGAGGGCACGAGCTTGCGCCGCTGAATCGGACTTGGCGCGTTCACCGTGATTTCCGGCAACTGCGTCGCGCCCGACGGCGCCGGCGCGTCCTGCGCCATCGCGCCATTACTCATGGCACAAAGCAGTAGCCAGCTTGCTCCACCGAGGTGGAATGCTCGCCTTGTCGGGAATGTCATTGTCCTGATCCTGATAGCCGTCGATGTGCGACGGACCGATTTCGATTTGTCCCGGCGGGCTCGGCCGCGAAAGACGCGGCGATCCCGTCAGGGAGCATCAAGCGATCGATGTCAGGTGGCGGGGGGAGCGCGAGGCTGGAACGCGACGCTTGCCGGGTTCAGGTCGACGAACGCGGCGGCGGTGACGAGGTATGGAAATGCTGCGGCGTGCGGCAGCTGCAATACCGGCGGCGTCGCAAACAGCACCGTGCCCGCCAGCGCGATGATGGCGCAGATGGCGCAATTCTCGCCTGGGTGCTGGTCGGAATCATTATGGGACGCGGGCTGCGAGGCAGACGGATCGACCGCGCCGGACGAGGGGGAAACGTCGGACTGGGCTGCGACCGATTGGATAGCCAGCGCCGCCGCCTGCGCGGCGCCCGCGTGGAAATGCCCGAACGACAGCCCAAACTGCAGCGCCAGCGCCAGCAGCGCCAGCCGCGAGCCGTGCTTGATGTTCGAGCGAAACCACTTCATGCCGACAGGCGTCCCCACCTCGAACGGCTGGGGCATCCCGGCCGCTAGATGTTATAATATAACATCAGGGATCGGCGGACGGGTCAACCGTGGTCCGTTCGCGTGTCAGCACAATCCGGAAGACCTGTGTGATTGCAGCAACGGCGCTTACCGACGACCAACGGCCCCGACGGTTGAGTCGAGAAACTCCCGAAGCGCTTCGCTCGATTGATCGGTTGCTGATTGGTTGAACTCCAGACGATGTCCGCGATACCAGGTCGCGGTCTTAAGGCCCGGAAGGTCAAACCCGAAATACGCTTCGGGATAGGTGATCAGCCGAACCGGGGCACCTTCACCCTTCTGCCGGGAAATGCCTGTATCGTCTTCGCCGGCAGCCATTTTTCGGCACGAATCCACATCGGCGAAGTCGTCGCGCTCGCCGATCAGGATCAAGGTAGGCACGGTCATGATACCCTTGAAGCCGCGACAGGGTGGATAGAACGCCGCCGCCGCCCGAAATTTCGATCCCGACGCCTGTTCGATCGCGCCCCGTTCGACCGCCGAAAGGGTTTGCCAGGCGCCCGCCGCGAAGCCCACGACCGCCGCGCGTTTTGGATCGATGAAACGCTTTTGAATGAGAAAATTCAAAGCCCGATACGCATCAACGGCAATGTCGGAGTTATCGCCACGCTCGCAATTCTTGATCCCTCGCGGACCGAAGCTGTCGACTGTCAGCGTGACGTAACCCCATGACGATATTTTTGCTCCCCAATGTTCATCGAGTGACCTGGCACCGGCATATTTACCGCAGGATGGGAGAAGCACGATGCCAGGCAAGCGGCCCGCGCCTTCGGGACGCCTGAGCAGGCCCTGCAGGTCGAATGGCAATGACCCGAGGGGAATTTGGATCGTTTCGGGAGGCGGAGCAGATCGCTGCTCCGCCTCACCAGGGGTTGAATTGCTGATGCACAAAAGGACGAGGAAAGCCGCGATCCTGGTCAACCCGGCGTTGGCGCCAGCGCTCCGCAAGATCAGCGCCCCTCGCGCAGCCACGTCGCGGCGAATGCACCGAGCAGCAGCAGCAGGCCGATCAGGCCGGCGAAGATCGGCAGCACGCCGACGCCGCGCACCACGCTGGCATCGCGCATCTTGACGCCCATCCAGCCGTCGCCGCGGAAGATGCCGGAGGCGCGCACCGGCACGATGCGGGGCACCTCGAAGCTGGAGCCGTCCGCCAGCCGCCGCGCGTCGCCGCCGGTGGCCTGCGCCAGCGGCCGGAGCATCTCGGTGGTGGAGGTGACTTCGGAAAATTCCTTGGGGTTGGTCGGGCCGACATTGATCAGCGCCTTCAGCGTGCCATCGGTGGCCTGCCACAGGCCGAGTTCGCTGGCGGGGATCGCCGAACGCCACGTGCCGGGCTCGCTGCTGCTCAGCGTCAGTTCGCGGGTGGTGCCGGAGGGCGACGTCACCGTCACCGGTGGGACGCTGTCGGCCATGGTCTGGCGCAGCGCCA
Source organism: Hyphomicrobiales bacterium (assembly GCA_038212905.1). Taxonomy (GTDB): domain Bacteria; phylum Pseudomonadota; class Alphaproteobacteria; order Rhizobiales; family Xanthobacteraceae; genus Bradyrhizobium. The sequence goes on along the minus strand of JBBQUA010000001.1, from coordinate 15,412 downwards.
CGAGATCCTTGCCGCTGATCTGAAGCCGCAGCGCTTCCTCGTCGAGGTCAGGCTGCTTCATCAGCCAGTGCGAGGTTCGCCGCAGCAAATCGAGATGCGGCCCGCCGCCCTCATAGCCGCGCGCCCACAGCCAGATATGGTCCGACAGCAGCAGCGCGACGCGGCCCTCGCCGACCCGCGACAGCAGCAACAGCGGCTTGCCGTCGGCGCCGGTCATGACCGGCGGGGTGGTGGCGTTGCGGGTGTCGACGGAGCGGAAGAACCGGCTCCAGCGCGGCGGCTCGCTGCCGGAGCCTTCCAGCCCGCGCGTCACCGGATGGCGTTTGCCGGCGTCGCTCAAATGCGCGTAATACGGCTTCTCGGTGACGCCGACGGGTTCGGCAGGCAAAACCGAATCCAGCGGCGTGCGCCAGATGCTGGTGGTCGACGCATAATCCGGGCCCGCCGACACCAGCACCGCGCCACCGGCGCGCACGTAGCGCGCCATGTTGTCGAAATACGGGATCGGCAGCACGCCCTGGCGGGCGTAGCGGTCGAAGATGATCAGCTGGAATTCGTTGATCTTCTGCTGAAACAGCTCACGGGTCGGAAACGCGATCAGGCTGAGTTCGTTGATCGGCGTGCCGTCCTGCTTCTCCGGCGGGCGCAAAATCGTGAAATGCACGAGATCGACACTGGCATCGGATTTCAGCAGGTTGCGCCAGGTGCGTTCGCCGGAATGCGGCTCGCCCGACACCAGCAGCACCCGTAATTTGTCGCGCACGCCGTCGATCGCCACCACGGCGCGGTTATTGACCAGCGTCAGTTCATTCTCCAGCGGCGAGGCCTCGATCTCGATGATGTTCGGCCCGGCATGCTTGATGTCGACATCGATATTGACGGTCTGGCCGCTCGCCACGGTGCGCTCGTTGATCACCTCGCCGTCGCGGCGTACCACGATTTTGGCGCGCTCTCCGGTGACGCCCTGGTCGTCGAGCCGGTAGGTGATGGTCTGCGCCTGTCCGACGATGCCGAAGCGGGGGGCTGCCGCGATCGCGATGCGGCGGTCGCGTTCGTCCTTGCGCCCGGTGATCAGCGCATGCACCGGGGCCTGGAATCCGACCGCCGCGGCGTTGGCGGGAATGTCATGCACGCGGCCGTCGGTGATCAGGAAGGCGCCGGCGACGCGATCGACCGGAACGTCCGACAGCGCCGACGACAGCGCGCCGAACAGTTTGGTGCCATCGGTTTCGCCGTCGGCCTGGCCGGCCTCGACGACGCGGACCTCGATGCCCTTGATCTTCTTCAGGCTGTCGACCAGCGCCTCGCGCGCTTTGTCGGTTTCGCGATTGCGTTCGCCGAAATTCTGGCTCGGGCTCTTGTCGATCACGACGGCGGCGACCGACGACAGCGGCTCGCGGTCCTCGCGGGTAAACGACGGATTGGCCAGCGCCAGCAGGATCAGCGCCAGCGCGGTGACGCGCACCGCGGCGCCGCGGGCGCGGGCGAGCAACAGCAGCACCGCGATCACGGCGATGGCGGCCAGCGCGATCCAGAGCACCAGCGCGGGGACCAGGGGGGTGAAGGCGATACCGTATTGCATGCTATTGCCCGAGCCGTTCGATCAGCGCCGGCGCGTGCACCTGGTCGGCCTTGTAGTTGCCGGTCAGCGTGTACATCACGATGTTGACGCCGGCGCGGAAGGCGAATTCACGCTGCCGCGGTTCGCCCGGCGTCAGCGGCAGCATCGGCTGGCCGTCCGGACGCAAGGCCCAGGCGCCGGCCAGATCGTTCGAGGTGATGATGATCGGCGAGACGCCGTCGCCGCCGCGCGCCGGCCTTGAGGCTGCCTCGTCGTCTTCGTCGCGCGGCAGGGTTTCGACCCAGGTCTGGCCCGAACTAAAGCGGCCCGGAAAATCGCGCAGCAGATAGAAGGTTTTGGTCAGCACGTGCTCGCGCGGTACCGGCTCGAGCTCGGGAACATCGAGCGCGGAGAGAATATTGCGCAACGCCAGCATGCCCGGCGTCTGCGATGCGCCATTGGCGCCGGGCGGCGCCTCGATGGCGTCGCGGGTGTCGAACAGCACGGTGCCGCCCTGCTTCATGTAGGCGTTGATGCGGTTGATGGCGTCCTGCCCCGGCTTCGCAGCCCCCGGCAATACCGGCCAGTAGATCAGCGGGAAGAATGCCAGCTCGTCGCGCGCCGGATCGATGCCGACGGGATCGCCGGCTTCCAGCGCGGTGCGTTGCGCCAGAAACAGGGTCAGTCCGGACAGCCCCGCCTTGACGATGTTATCGACGTCGGCGTTGCCGGTGACGACATAGGCCAACCGGGTTTGCGCGACCGCCTTGACGGCGAACTCGTCTGAGGTGTCGGCGCGTGCCGGGGAGGGCATCGTCGTGACCGCGGACAGCGCCAGTGCGAACGCCAGTGCGGCGGGTACCGCGCGCCGCCGCAACAGCGCCGCGATGCCGGCGCCGAGCAACGCGACGATCACGGCGTCGATCAGGAACAGCGCCAGCGACGAGGCCAGCAGAATTCCCCGGAGATCGCGCGGTTCGGCATTGGTGTAGCTGGCGCGTTGTGCGCGCAGCGAAGCGGTATCGAGCGGCGCGATGCGGTCGGCCGCCGCCAGCGCGTTGACCGCGAGCGGGCCGTCGGCCGGTCCGTAGAAACCGGGCGGGTGATCCGGCGTCGCGCGATCCCGGAAGTCGGCGCGCAGCGGCTTCGCCGTCGAGGGCGGCGGTCCGAACGCGCCGAAGCCATCGAGCGTGCGCAGTGGCGCCACGGTCTCGACGCCGGCTTCGCCCGCGACGCCGGCCCCCGGCGTGGAGGTGTAGCCGGACGCATCGACGATCCTTCGCAGCATCTCGACGAAGCTGCCGGACATCGGCAGGTCGGACCAGCGCATGTCGGCGCTGACGTGAAACAGGCTGACCATGCCCTTGCCGCGATGTTCGCCTGTCACCAGCGGCGTGCCATCCTCCAGCGAGGCCCAGCTCCTGGTCGCCAGCGCCGCATTGGGTTCGGCGAGCACCTGCCGGTTGACCGTGATATCCTTCGGCACCACAAGGCCCGCGAACGGTCCGTCGGTCGCGAAGGAGGCGAGATGCTGCGGCTTTTCCCAGGTCAGGCTGCCGCCGAGGCTGCGTCCGCCGCGCCGCAGCTTGACCGGCACCAGATCGTCGTCGGCCTGCGCCAGCCGCGGGCCGGCGAAACGCACCAGCACGCCGCCTTGCTCGATCCATGCGCCGATGCGCTCGCGAATTTCGGGTGACAGCGTGCCGACATCCGCCATCACGATCATCGGCAGCTTCTGGTCGAGAAACTGGGTGATCGCCAGCTGCGGCGCGCCGCGATCGCCGAGCCTGACGTCGGCGAACGGCGCCAGCGCTCGGGTCAGATAGAAGGTGGATGCCAGCAGCGGCTGCGCGGTATCGATGGTCGATCCCGAGACGATGCCGATGGCGCGGCGGCGCCAGCGCTTGTCGAGCAATTGCACTGAGCCTGCGGATCGCTCGCCGGCCACTTCAAGCCGGGAAATGTCGTTGCGCAATTCGACCGGAAGATCGAACGACGCTTCGGTCTCGCGATCCCCAGGCGCAAACTGGTAACGGGCCTCGCCGATCGGCGAACCCTTCTGGTCAATCGCGCGCACCACGCCCGCGGCGATGCCGCCGCCGGTGCGCAGCACCTTCACCGTCATCTTCGCCGCGGCATTTTCGGCCGCGACCAGTGCGAGCGGCGGGGCCGTGCCGCCCTCAAAAACCGTCAACCTGCGATCTCCGATGGTCTTGCCGAGCCCTTCGAGAAACTCCGGCCCGCGCCCGGTATCGACGCCATCCGACAGCCAGGCGATCTCGGCGTCGCCGGTGGCTTTCAGGAAACGTTCCAAGGCGGGCAGGGTTTCCACCCGCTCGATCGAATAGGGTTTGGGCGCAAGCTGGCGCAGCGCCACCCGCGCGGTGCCCGCCGGCATCAGGGTGATGTCGCGCGTGGGCTCCGACAGCGGCACCAGGGTTACGCCGCGCCGGTCATTGTCGGCGTTCGCTATCAGTTCGTCGGCCGCCTTGATCCGGGAGTCCCAGCTCGCCGCCGCACTCCAGCCGTCGTCGAGCAGGATCACCAGCGGCGCGCTGGAGCCGGCGAGGCCGGTTTGCGGATTCCAGATCGGCCCGGCCGCTGCCAGGATCACCAGTGCCGCGGCCGCGAGCCGCAACAGGGTCAGCCACCATGGCGTGCGCGAGGGCGTTTCCTCCTTCGGCGCGATGTCGAACAACAGCCGCGTCGGCGGAAACTCGATGCGCCGCGGTCGCGGCGGCATCACCCGCAACAGCCACCACAGCACCGGCAGGCTCAAAAGGCCCAGCAGCAGGAGAGGTTGGGCGAAAGCGAGGGGGAATCCGGCGATCATGCCCGTCGCCCCACTTTGACGGTGGCGCCGCGCGCGCTGCCCTTGCTCACCATCATGCCGGAATGCAGGAACAGCAACAGTTCGGCGGCCGAACGGCTGGTGGTGTGGGTCGAGAACAGCCAGTCGAGCTTGTTGGTCTCGGCGCGAATTTCGGCCCGGTGCAGCGCCACGCGCGCAACGTAATCATCGGCCCATTTTTCCGCGCGGCCGGCGGTGATGACGGTGCCGTTCTCCGGTTCGACGAACTCGATCCGGCCGGAATAGGGGAAGGTTTCCTCGGCCGGATCGACGATCTGGATCAGTGTGCCGTGCGCGCCGGAGGCCGACAGGCCGGCCAGCATGGTTTTGATCTCCGGCATCGGCGACCAGAAGTCCGACAGCACCACGATTTCGGCCAGCGCCGCGGGCACGAAGGATGGCGGCAGGCTGAGCCGGGCCGCGTCGTCATGCAGCATCGCCTGCGCCATCTTGTCGATCACGCTGCGGCTCGCGGTCGGGTTCATCAGGCCGGGAATGCCGACGCGTTCGCCGCCGGCGACCAGCAGTTCGGCGAGCGCGAAGGTCACGATCAGCCCGCGCTCCAGCTTGCTGTCGCGCGCCTGCTTCGACGCGAACGCCATCGATGGCGAGCGGTCCGGCCACAGCCACACCGTATGCGAGGCTTCCCATTCCTGCTCGCGGACATAAAGATGATCGTCGCGCGCCGAGCGCCGCCAGTCGACGTTCTGCGCCGGCTCGCCCGAAACGAAGCGGCGGTACTGCCAGAAACTTTCGCCGGCGCCGGCGCGGCGCCGTCCATGCAGGCCGTGGATCACATTGGCGGCGATGCGGCGGGCTTCGAGCACGAGCCGGGGCAGCGATGCGGCGAGCGTGCGGCTTTCGCCGTCGGCTCGCCGGATGGCTGTGATCTCTCTCGGCGCGTGCCCGGTGTCCGCGGCCATCAACCAATCCGCGTCTTCAATTGCCTGATGACGTCCGGAATGGTGCGGCCTTCGGCGCGGGCGGAGAAGGTCAGCGCCATGCGGTGCTTGAGAATTGGTTCCGCCAGATCGAGCACGTCGTCGATCGAGGGCGCGAGGCGGCCGTCGAGAAGCGCGCGGGCGCGCACCGCGAGCATCAGCGACTGGCTGGCGCGGGGACCCGGTCCCCAGGCGATCAGCTTGCCGGTTTCGCCGCCTTCGTCACCCGGACGGGCCGAGCGCACCAGCGTCAGGATCGCCTCGACCACGGAGTCGCCGACCGGCAGCCGCCGCACCAGCCGTTGCGCCGTGATCAGGATCTCCGAATTCATCGCGGCCTTGGCCAGCGTCGCGTCGGCGCCGGTGGTTTCGAACAGGATGCGCCGCTCGGCGTCGCGATCGGGATAATCGACGTCGATTTCCATCAGGAAGCGGTCGAGCTGCGCCTCCGGCAGGGGATAGGTGCCTTCCTGCTCCAGCGGATTCTGCGTCGCCAGCACGTGGAACGGCTTCGGCAGATCGTGGCGCGCGCCGGCCACCGTAATGTGCTGCTCCTGCATGGCTTGCAGCAGCGCGGACTGGGTGCGCGGGCTGGCGCGGTTGATTTCGTCGGCCATCAGGAGCTGGGCGAACACCGGTCCGGAGATGAAGCGGAAAGAACGCTTGCCGGAAACGCTCTCGTCCAGCACTTCGGCGCCGAGAATATCCGAAGGCATCAGATCGGGCGTGAACTGGATGCGCTTGGCATCCAGCCCGAGCGTGATCCCCAGGGTTTCGACCAGCTTGGTCTTGGCGAGGCCGGGCACGCCGATCAGCAGCGCGTGGCCGCCGGACAGGATCGTCACCAGGGTGTTTTCAATCACCCGGTCCTGGCCGAAGATCACGGTAGCGATTGCATTTTTCGCGGTGCGAATCTGGCCGACGACCTCTTCGGCCGCGCGGACGATACCATCGTCGATTTTTTCGACATTGTCTGCGCCAGCCATCTCGTTCTCCTCAGAGCCAAGCTTTCACGTCTCGAGATCATCCTGCATGAACGCCGCCGCTTGCGCCATCATGCCGGCGACCCATGCTAAACTTATGCGAAGGCCATGTATTCGTTGGATTAAACTATCCCCACCTTATCGGCGTTTCGGGGTATGAACGGCATCACGATGTAGCGACCTCTGCGGTAGTCTATCCGGGCATCTCGCTCAGGACATGTACCGGAAGGAGCATCAATCGTGCCAAATTGAGGCGTCAGAGTCAGGGTAAACCATGGCGAAGCAAGGGCAGACCGGCACCCAGGGCCTCGAAGGGCTGACCGCTGCGGCTACCGACGCGGCGAATACCAGCCCCGCGGCGAAGGGGCTGCCGCCGGTGCATCTGTGGAACCCGCCGTTCTGCGGCGATCTCGACATGCGAATCGCCGGTGACGGCACCTGGTTCTACATGGGCACGCCGATCGGACGGCCGGCGCTGGTCCGGTTGTTTTCGACGATTCTGAAACGCGAGGACGGCAAGCACTTTCTCGTGACTCCGGTGGAGAAGGTCGGGATTCGTGTCGACGATGCGCCGTTTCTGGCCGTCGAGATGACCCGGGAAACCGATGCGCGCGGCCGGCTCCTGCGCTTCCGCACCAATGTCGACGACTGGGTGCCTTGCGATGCCGCCCACCGCCTGCGATTCGAGGCCGCCGCCGATGGCGGCCGGATGCCCTATCTGCATGTCCGCGCCGATCTGTGGGCGAAGGTGACGCGGGCGCTCTACTACGATCTGGTTGACATGGGCGAGGAGCGGGTGGTCGATGGTGTCCCGATGTTCGGGATCGAATCCGGCGGCGAATTTTTTGCAATGGCCGATGCGGAGCAGGTGAGGGGCGAGCTTTGAACGAGCCGATGCTGAAGACGGACCCGGCTGCGATCAGCTCCAGGGAGTTTTTCGATCGAAGCCGGGCGCGGCTGGCCTTCGACGTGCCGCCGGGCCTGATCGATCCCAACATCATTCCGAAGAGCGGCGATCACGGCACCGACCGTATGCTGGAAATCATCGCGCGCGAGCAGCCGGTGCGGCCCGCCGCGGTCCTGATCCCGGTGGTGGATCATCCGCAGCCGACCGTGCTGCTGACCCAGCGCGCCGCGCATCTCAACGATCACGCCGGCCAGATTGCCTTTCCCGGCGGCAAGATCGACGTCACCGACGCCTCGCCGCTCGACGCCGCGCTGCGCGAGGCCGAGGAGGAGATCGGGCTCGATCGCAGGTTCGTGGAGCCGCTCGGCTATCTCGATCTGTACGCGACCGGTTTCGGATTTCGCATCATGCCGACGGTGGCGCGGGTGAAGCCGGGCTTCAAGCTGCGCATCAACAAGGGCGAAGTGGACGACGCTTTCGAGGTGCCACTGGCGTTCCTGATGGATCCGGCCAACCACCAGCTGCACAGCAAGGAATTCCGCGGCATGGAGCGTTCCTATTACGCCATGCCGTTTGCGGAGCGTTATATCTGGGGCGCCACCGCGGGCATCCTGCGCGTGCTGTACGAACGGATATGTCTGCGATGATCCGTCCGGTTCTCACCGAAATCGCAGTCTTCCTGATCCCGTTCGCGGTCTATGCGGCGTTCCTGATCGCGACCCGCTCCGGACTGCTGGTGCAGTCGTCCTGGCCGATGCATGTCATCGCCAAGCTCGCGATCGGCGCACTGGTGCTGGTCGTGGTCAGTTTCCTGCTGCTCGCGGAATTTTCCGGGGCGCCGCCGGAGTCGACCTACGTTCCGGCCCATATCGAGGATGGAAGACTGGTTCCCGGAGTTGAAAAATGAATGGGGCGCGCGTTTTGTCGGACGCGCCCTGGCTCAGATCAGGTCCGACCGCCCGCGTGCTGGAACTGCTCAACGGCGGCGGCGAGGAGGCGCGCGTGGTCGGCGGCGCGGTTCGCAACGCGCTGTTGAAGCGCCCGGTCGCCGATATCGACATCGCGACCACCGCGCTGCCATCCGAGGTGATCCGCCGCGCCAAAGCGGCCGGCATCAAGAGCGTGCCGACCGGTATCGACCACGGCACCGTGACGCTGGTGGTCGATTCGCATCCGTTCGAAGTCACCACCTTGCGCGAGGATACCGAGACGTTCGGCCGCAAGGCTGTGGTCACATTCGGCCGTGACTGGGTCCGCGACGCCGAGCGGCGCGATTTCACTATCAATGGGCTGTCGGTCGATGCCGCCGGAATCGTGCATGACCATGTTGGCGGCTGCGACGATATTGGCGCGCGACGCGTGCGCTTCATCGGCGATCCCGATTCGCGTATCGCCGAGGACTATCTGCGCATCCTCCGCTTCTTCCGCATTCACGCCGCCTACGGCGCGGGCGAGCCCGATCGCGCCGGAATCCTCGCCTGCATCGGCGGCCGCGCCGGCCTCGCCACGCTTTCGGCCGAGCGCGTGCGGATGGAAATGCTCAAGCTGATGGTCGCGGACGGCGCCGCCGTCGCGGTGCAGGCGATGGCGGATGGCGGGCTGCTGCTGCAGGTGTTCGGCGGCGTCGCCTACACCGGGCCGTTCACCGCGATGATCGCGGCGGAGCGCCTGTTGGGACTTGCGCCGGATCCGGTTCGCCGGCTCGGCGCGCTTGGCGTCGCCGTCACCGAGGACGCCCGACGGCTCGCGCTGCGCATGCGCCTCACCAATGCCGAAACCAAAGCGCTGGATTCCATGGGCCACCGCTGGTGGCGGCTCGCCGGCATGGATGAGGCGATCGCGCGGCGCAGGCTTTACCGGCTCGGCGCGGACCGCTACCGCGACCGGCTGATGCTGGCATGGGCGCGGGCGGGGCGCGGCGTCGATCCCAAGCCATGGCGCGAACTCGCGACCCTGTCCGAGCGCTGGAGCGCGCCGAAATTCCCGCTGAAGGCGGCGGATTTCATCGCCCGCGGCATCGCCCAGGGCCCGCTGCTCGGGCAGGTGCTGGCGCTGGCCGAAGACGGCTGGCTGGCGGCGAACTTCCCGTTGGATCAAGCCGTCGTGGACGCCATCGCCGACCAGGCCGTCGCGCGTTTTACCCGCGACCTCAGGCTGTGAACTTCCTTCTGTGAGCATTGTTCTGTGAGTATTCTTGCCGGCTTCGCCGATATTTCGCTGGCCCAGCTGCTGCTGGTCGCATGCGTTGCGCTATTCGCCTCCGTGATCGGCGGCCTCGCGGGCTATGGCACCGGCGCGCTGATGCCGCTGGTGCTGGTGCCCCTGATCGGCGCCGAACCGGTGGTGCCGATCATCGCGATCTCCTCGATCTTCACCAATCTCAGCCGCTTCGCCGCCTATGTCAGATACATCGATCGCCGCCGCGCGCTGATCGTGATCTCGGCGGCGGCGCTGACCACCGCACTCGGCGCTTACGGCTACACGCTTCTCACCAGCGCCGGCGCCGCCCTGGTGATCGGCACCATGCTGATCGCGAGCGTGCCGCTACGCCGTCTCGCTAAGCGCCGCGATCTCAGGATCGCCGACACAGGATTGGCCGCGGGCTCGGTGGGCTACGGCGTCGTGGTCGGCGGCACTTCCGGCTCGGGCGTGATCCTGCTGTCGCTGCTGATGGCGGCCGGCCTCGAGGGCGCCGCCGTGATCGCCACCGACGCCGTGATCTCGGTCGCAACCTCCATCATCAAGATTTCCGTGTTTGGCCTCGCCGGAATCATCACCGCGCAGGTGCTGGCGTTCGCCTTGCTGATCGGGGCGATCTCGATCCCGGGCGCGTTTCTGGCCAAAGCCTTCGTCGAACGGATGCCGGTGCATATCCACACTGCGATCCTCGATGTCGCCGTGATCGCGGGGGGGCTGGTGATGATATCGGCGGCGGCGCGAAGTTTGGTTTAGCGCGTAGGATGGGTGGAGCGAAAGCGATACCCATCCTGTTTTCGCACGAGCGGTGATGGGTTTCGCGAAAAGCTCCACCCATCCTACGAGCTACGAGCCGGGGTCAAATGGCAAGATCGATATCTGACGGGACGCTTCCCTTGCGCCGGACAAGATTCGCGCCGAAATCGTCCTCAAGCGCCAAACGCGACAACGCGAGCTCCAGAAGCTCGGTGTCGGAAGATACGTGGGCCCGCTTCTTTGCGGCTTCGATCAGACCTGCCGGCACGCGGCCGGACAAGCGCTTGTTCTTGGCCTCACCGAGCAACCCGACGGCACGAGCTTGCTGGAGCACGAGACGGTTGCGCTTGAGCGCAATGTGCTCTTCGGTCTCCGTCGATGTGGTCCGCGCTGCCATGACAACCTGCCTTGTTGAACAAACATAACAATTGTTCAAAGGGTTTGTCTGATCCTGAATTAATGCCGCTGATTTGCCCGACGTGTCAAATCGTGTCGCTGGCATCACGCATGCCAGCGCCCTACCGGTTACTGTACATGGGGTTGTTTTCGATTTTTTTGGTTGGGGGCGGGACGGGTCAGCTCTGGAGCGAAAAAAGCCTCATGCCCGCTCGACCGGCAGCAGCTCCGTCAGCGAACGGATGATGCGGTCGGGCTTGACGGCGGTGTCGGCGGGCAGGCCGTCGCCATGCGCGTCCATCCAGATCGCATAGATGCCGAGGCGCTGCGGCATCACGATTTCCCATTCCAGATTGTCGCCGATCATCCAGGTTTCGGGCGCCGACACGCCGAGCGCCTCCATGGCGTGCAAATAGGCGCGTTCCTCCGGCTTGCCGAAACCATGTTCGCCTTCGATCTGGATGTGATCGAACCGGTGCGCCAGTTCGAAGCGCTCGACCTTGGCGCGCTGGGTGTCGGCGGCGCCGTTGGTCACCAGCGCCAGTTTGACGCCGTGCGCTTTCAGGGCGTCGATGGCGGCATGCGCGCCCGGAAACATGAACATCTCTTCGTCGCGATAGGCGGTCAGGCGGTCGGCGAGCCTGACGGCAAGCTCCGCCGGCAGAGCGGGCTGGCCGGCGGCGGCCAGCGTGGCAAACCCGTCCTTGACGACCAGCTGCCTCGCTTCGGCGAGTTTCAATCGCCAGGCGGCTTCCGCCGTCGCCCAGAATTTGCGGCCCGACTCCAGCACCGCGGCGGCGACCTGTTGCGGCGCGTACGGCGCCAGCTCGCCGGCAAATTCCGCCGCGACCTTGTTCCAGGCGATCTCGGGGCGGCCATAGGCCGACAGGATGGTGTCGTCCATATCGATCAGCATCGCGCGGGGCAGTTGCGTCATTGTCTTCAGGGCCATTTCACTTCGGGGGGCATCGACGACAGGATGGAATCGACGTTGCCGCCGGTTTTCAGCCCGAAGATGGTGCCGCGATCATACAGCAGGTTGAATTCGACGTAACGTCCGCGCCGGACCAATTGCTCCTCGCGGTCTTCGGCGCTCCACGGCGTCTCGAAATTGCGCCTGACGAGTTCGGGATAGACTTTCAGGAAGTTGCGGCCGACGTCCTGCGTGAACGCCAGATCGGCATCCCAGTCGCCGGAATCGAGCCAGTCGTAAAAGATGCCGCCGATGCCGCGCGCTTCCTTGCGATGCGGCAGGTAGAAATACTCGTCGCACCATTTTTTCAGTTTGTCGTAATCGGCCACCGCGCTATGCGCGTCGCAGGCGGCCTGCATCGCGGCGTGAAAGGCCACCGTGTCGGGATCTTGCTGGGTCCGCCGCCGGTCCAGCACAGGCGTTAGATCCGCGCCGCCGCCGAACCATGATTTGGTGGTGACGACGAAGCGGGTGTTCATGTGCACCGCCGGGATGTTCGGATTGCGCAGATGCGCGATCAGCGAAACGCCCGACGCCCAGAACCGGGGATCATCGGCAGCACCTGGAATCTGCCCGCGGAATTCAGGCGCGAATTCGCCATGTACGGTCGAGCAGTGCACGCCAACCTTCTCGAACAGTTTTCCGCGCATCACCGACATCACCCCGCCGCCGCCGGGCTGGCCGGTATGGTCGGTACGGTCCCAGGGCGTGCGCACGAAGCGGCCCGCATCGCCGGGATAGAGCGACGCCGGGGCGTCGTCCTCCAGTTTTTCGAAGGCAGCGCAGAGGTCGTCGCGCAGCCGCTCGAACCACCTGCGGGCTTGCGTCTTGCGATCCTCGATGGCGGATAGGTCCATACGAAATTCCTGACTTTCTTTCGTCATTGCGAGCGTAGCGAAGCAATCCATCGTGCAACAAAAAGAAGGAAGAATGGATTGCTTCGTCGCAAGTGCTTCTCGCAATGACGTTGAGACGTAAACGTACGCCTAGCCCTGCGGGCCATAATACGTGCAGCTCTCGTTGCAGCTGTCGCGGTACACGCTGACGCGCGCGAGCTGGCCGGCATGCGCGACCCGCTCCCAGATGAAGCGCGAGAGGTTTTCCAGCGTCGGCGGCCCCAGCGCCTCGACCTTGTTGAGCAGTTTGTGGTCGAGGATTTTCTGCACCTCCGCCATGCCGCGGTCGAGCAGGCCGAGATCCATCACCATCCCGGTTTCGGGATCGGGCGTGCCGCGGATCGTGACCTCGGCGCGGAACGAGTGGCCGTGAATTTCCATGCTGGCGTCGCCCAGCGTCGTTCCCGGCAGCGCATGCGCCGCCTCGAACCGGAACGCTTTTGTCAGTTCCCACATTCCTGAAAATCCAACCTTTACCTGATACCGAGGGTCTTGTGCGTCTGCAGGCTGAGCCGCCATTGCGGGTGGCGCAGGCAGTAATCGACCGCGCGCGCGGTGTTTTCGATCGCGTCCGGGCCGTCCATCGGCTGCAGCGAGAAGCGCTCGAAGGCGAGATCGACAAAAGCCTCCGGCGAAGCACCCGCCTGCGGGTAGATCAGCTTGAGTTCATGGCCCCGCCGCACCACGAGCTCCGAGCCGGCCTTCGGGCTGACGCAGATCCAGTCCATGCCGCCGGGCGGTTCGATGGTGCCGTTGGTCTCGATGCCAATTTCAAAACCCCGCGCATGCAGCGCGTCGATGAAGGCCTCGTCCACCTGCAACAGCGGCTCGCCGCCGGTCAGTACCACGTAACGGTTGGCGCTGGTTCCGACCCATTGCGCGGCAATGGTGTCGGCGAGCGCTTCGGCCGAGGCGTAGCGCCCGCCCAGCGTCCCGTCGGTCCCGACAAAGTCGGTATCGCAAAACTGGCAGGTCGCGGTGGCGCGGTCCTGCTCGCGGCCGCTCCAGAGGTTGCAGCCCGAAAATCGGCAAAACACCGCGGCGCGGCCGGCATGGGCGCCTTCGCCCTGCAGCGTCAGAAAGATTTCCTTGACCGCGTAGCTCACTGCGCCGTCTCCTTGAATGCGGAACTGGTTTGCCGCAGCGCTTCGCCCAATGCCATGGCTGCCGCGACCGCGACATTGAGCGAGCGCAGGCCGGGTTTGATCGGGATCACCACCCGCGCGTCGGCAGCAGAGACCACCTCGTCGGGAACTCCGGCGGATTCGCGCCCGAACAGCAGGATGTCATCAGCTTTATAGCGGTAATCAAGGTAGCAGCCGGGGCTTTTGGTCGTGAACAGGATCAGGCGATACCCCTGTTCGTTACGCCATTGCTCGAATTTTGACCACGAGTCGTGGCGCATGATGGTTACCTGGTCGAGATAGTCCATGCCGGCCCGGCGGAAGTGCCGGTCGGACACCGGAAAGCCGGCGGGTTCGATGATATGGGCCGATACGTCCAGGCAGGCGCAAAGGCGCAGAATCGTCCCGGTGTTCTGGGGGATGTCGGGCTGGAAAAGCGCAACCTGCATGATGTGACCGCCCGTTGAGGGCTCCATGAAATGTCTGAATAATTCGCCGCGCGGTGCGGAATTAGTGCATTGCACGCATGGGAGCCGATAGCGGGCTTGCGCTCTTCCGGCAAGGGTGCCAATAGAACGATTCTGGACTGCTTGTTCCGCCCCGATTGGGCCGGGAAAAGTGGTCTTTCTGCCGCCGCGGGGGTCGCGGGCGCCGGCAGCCTCCTCAAGTTCGTTATGCGCTATGGGGCGGTTCCACCGGCTGCAGACAGGAAAGGGTTTGGGATCGTGACGACAGCGTCTTCGGCGGATCATCCGACACGCCGTGATTTCCTTTTTGTTGCAACGGGAGCCGTCGCCGCGGTCGGCGGAGGGGCCGCTTTGGTGCCCTTCATCTCCCAGATGAATCCGGACGCCTCGACGATCGCGGCCGGTGCGCCGATCGAAGTCGATCTGGCGCCGATCGCCGAGGGGCAGGACATCAAGGTGTTCTGGCGCGGCAAGCCGATCTATATCAGCCACCGCACCAAGAAGCAGATCGACGAGGCCCGCAAGGTGCCCGTCGCCAGCCTGCCCGATCCGCAGAGCGACGAGGCCCGCGTCAAGCCGGGCAAGGACCAGTGGCTGGTCGTGATCGGCATCTGCACCCATCTCGGCTGCATTCCGATCGCGCATGAGGGCAATTACGACGGCTTCTTCTGCCCCTGCCATGGCTCGCAATACGACACCTCGGGCCGCATCCGGTCGGGACCGGCACCCACCAACCTGCTGGTGCCGCCCTATCAATTCGTTTCTGATACCAAAATCCAGATCGGCTGAGCCTCGGAGCCTGCTTTCCGAGAATTGAGCCCGTCGCGTCGTCTTACTTCCCTAGGATCGCATCATGAGCGGACCATCCGACTACCAGCCGAACAATCCCGCATTGAAGTGGATTGAACGGCGTCTCCCGATCTTGGGACTTATGCATTCCTCGTTCGTGGCCTATCCGACGCCGCGCAACCTGAATTACTGGTGGACCTTCGGCGCCATCCTTTCGATGATGCTCGGGGTGCAGATCATCACCGGCGTGATCCTGGCGATGCACTACACCCCCGAGGCCACGATGGCCTTCACCTCGGTCGAAAGGTTCGTGCGCGACGCCAATTACGGCTGGCTGTTGCGCAACATGCACGCCAGCGGCGCCTCGATGTTCTTCATCGCGGTCTACATCCACATGTTCCGCGGCCTGTATTACGGGTCGTACAAGGAGCCGCGCGAAATCCTGTGGATTCTCGGCGTCATCATCTACCTGCTGATGATGGCGACCGGCTTCATGGGTTACGTGCTGCCGTGGGGCCAGATGAGCTTCTGGGGCGCCACCGTGATCACCAACCTGTTCTCCGCCATTCCCT